>JAAKFW010000202.1 GCA_011064905.1 Candidatus Anoxychlamydiales bacterium
GGTTTTAAAATTTCTAAAATTCTTCCTTTGATAATTCCTTTATGTTTCTTCTTATTTAGCTCTGCTAAAATAACATCTTTTACAACTGCATTAGTAATAACAATTTTATTTTTTTTCTCATCAAAAGCTATAGCCTTTCCTTTTTGAGAAAATTTCTCTATTGTTAATTCTTTAATAATAACTTTTTTTTCAGAGATCATGATTTTTTTTAATTTTTTATTAGAGATTTTACATTAATAAAAAAAAAGAGAGAAGATGTTTTCTCTCTTTTTATTAATTAAAAAAATATTTGAATCTATCTTCTTTTTTTTCTTTTAGTAACTTTTCTTTTAGCAGATCTTTTAGCTGCTTTTTTTGTTTTTTTTGTAGTTTTTCTCTCCTCAGAGACAGATTCTTTTCTAAAAGTTTTTGATACTTTAGAAAGTTTTATTGTGCAGGTTCTAACTCTTTGAGAAGCTGCTTTATTACCTTTGTCAGCTTTTTTTAAATCCTTTGCAATACACTCTAAATATTTGTGCATCGATTTTATCGTATCTTTTAAAGCCATTTTAAAATTCTCCTAATTTTTTTTTGCTCTTTTAATATCTTGAATAAATTTTATTCAAGATATTATTCAAGCCTTTTTTTTAATTTCTTAAAAAAAAAACCCCCTTTAAAAAATATCATTCAGCTAAATTGTGAGAAAAGAAATTGACAGAAATTTTTTTTCAAACAATTATTAAAATAGTAAAATAATACAAAATATGACTCATTTAAAAAAAACTATTTTTATATTTCTATTTCTTTTTTCAAAAGCATTTTCCATAGTGGTTGGCAATCCATCTGATCCAGGACTCTACATAGATGGTTTTTTTTCATCTAATGAAAAAGTAACATCTTTTAGAGCGAGTTATCTTTATAATAACATATATAAACAAGAATTTAAAAACAGTGTAAACATGCAAGCAACATCTGATGTTAAAATGGAAATTTTTGCATCGATTTTAACTTTTAATTTTTTTAATCGTATTGATTTATATGCAATTCTTGGAAAAGCAAACTATCAACTTACAGATGTAGATGATGCTCTTTTTTTTCAAGATGATAATTTTGCTTGGGGCGCTGGATTTAAGCTAATATTATATAAAGGAAATAAAATAGACTTTTCTTTTGATGGAAAATATTTTTCAACAAAACAAAGAACTAATTCCTTTGTTATTGAAAAGCTAATTTATGATTTAAATGGTCCCTTTAGACAGAGATTAGAAGAAGTTCAAGGCTCTTTTGCAATATCTTACAAAACTCATTTTTTAATTCCATATGTTGGAGCTACTTTTTTATATACTTTAGACACCGATTTTTTTCCACATTCTAGAATTATTCCAAAACCACTCGTTCGTCTTATAAGTAGAGGAGAAACTGAGGCTATTTTTGAAACCCGTGATATGAAACCAAAAGATCTTTTTGGAGCAGTTTTAGGAATGTCAATAATAAACAAACATAAAAATACCACTTTAAATTTAGAAACTAGACTAGTTGATCAAAATGCTTTTGCTTTTGTAGGAACTCTTCGTTTTTAAATTTATAAAAATAAAAAAAAATTTAGATTTATCTTTAAACAAATTCATTATAATATTTTTTACAATTTTTAAAATATCATTTAGGAGAGAAATATGTCAGCACTAATTGCTTCTACACTCACAAAAGAGAGGGCAAAAAATATCTTATTATGGCCCACAAATAACTTTCCAAATAACGCTGTAATGACAGCAACTGGTTGTATCTCAATATTTACTCTATCAAAAGTATTTGATTTTTACTATACAGGACTCATCACATTGGTAACCCTTGGGGCGCTTCAATTGTATCAAATGAACAATGAATCTAAAGAAAGACTCATTGATGCACCAAAAATAGCTGGAATTAAAACTGAAATTTCTACACTAGGGGGATTTGAAAAGAACACTCCAGCGATCATGAAGAAATATTTTGAATTTGGAAAAAAAACCGTTGCGCCTATGTTTAATCATTTTAATGGAGATGAGTATTCGAAAATGGAAAAGCTTGCTAACTATTGCAATGTACAAATGGCTGATCTTGCAACTATATGGAAAAAACATCCAAACTTTGATGATGCATCATCTAAAAAACGCTTTGATGTATTTAAAGGTATTCTAGAAGGAGATGATATTAAATCAAAATTTACAGATGTTGAATAACCTGATAAATTTAAAAACTCAAATATCTTTTCATGTTAGCCCAAAGTTAAAATGGAACCTTGTTCTGCAAAGTTAAAATGATACTTTTATACATCATAGGTTCTAGTTAACAAAGGTTTAAGTTTATTAAAATAAATCTACCTCCCTTCCTTGGAAGGGAACGCGCGCTCGAGGCCTTTATTTTTGTGCTTGAAGTAAAAAAAATAATATCAATATTTGTTTTTTAGATGGTTTTTTGTTTTTCTATTTAACCATGCGTCTATAGATTTTCTATCTATCACCTGAGCTTGAGATTCTGTATAACAGAACTCTCATGAAAAATGAGACAAATTTCCTGAAATAAAAAAAGCCCCGATATTTTCGGGGCTTTTTTAATAAAGTCTTTATGTAATTATATAGAAAAAAAAATAAGCTGGCAGCGACCTACTCTTGCATACTCTTGTGCATACTACCATCGGCG
>JAAKFW010000203.1 GCA_011064905.1 Candidatus Anoxychlamydiales bacterium
TGTGGCCACCATCTAAAACAGGAATTGGTAAAATATTTAAAAAACCTAAATTAAGAGAAATAAATCCAAGCCAATACAAAGCCTCTAGCGCTCCATAAGTTTTAAAACTAATTTTTACAACTTGAACAATACCAATTGGTCCTGCTAGATATTTAGGACTTACAGCGCCTGTAACAAGAGATACTAGAGTCTGATAAGTGTTTTTCAAAGCATCTGAAAACATTTTTAGAGGATTTGGGTTATATTTAACTATATTATCTGAAAGAGCAACTCCAATAACTTTTCTTTTGCTCAGCTCATCAAAACCCCTCCAAGCTTCTTCCTGTTCTTTTGGATTTTTTATTGCTTCAATTTTTCTTTTAACCCCTAAATATCTAGCTTCATACGTCTTGTCAAGACTTGCCAGCTCTTCGTTTGTTAGGGGTTTTACGGGTTTTAAAAGATGCAAGAAATTTGCTTTTGTAATTTCATCTGGAGTACCTAAAAATTTTACAATTTGATTTAAACTTTTAATATCTAAGTTAGCATCAAAATTTTCTCCCATATCTTGATAAGATACTTCTTCAAAAATTTTTGAATCTCTTTGAGTTATGAATAAAATTTTGGGATTTTGAAGCTCTACGAATAAACTGCTTCCATTTTTTATTTTTTCACCACCAACAGCTATAATTCTGTCACCTTTTTGAAGGGGAACACTATATGCATCTCTTGTATTTGAAAACTCTAAAGCACTTGTCTCATTTATGAAATTTAGTGGTTTTTTTACTTTTGCCTTTTCATCAAATGAATATGGAAGGCTATATAATTCACCTAAGTTTGTTTCTATTTTCTGAGAATATCTGTAATCCTCTAAGTCATTTTTAAAAGAGATCGGAGTTTTTAAATGAGATACTCTTACAAGATTAATATTTGTATGAATTATTTTATCATCTCTTAAAATCGTTAAAAAAGCTCTATTTGAATTTAAGATATCACTTAGCTGCAAATTTGAGAAAAGGATTTCACCATTTGCCCAAAGAAGTCTATCTTTTGCTTTAATATCAGAGTCTTTCATAACAGGGCTAATGGTATTTGAATTAGAAATATCTTCTAAAATTAAATAACTAGCCGGCATTTGAATTCCGATAGTAGAAAAATCTTTACCTCTTTCTATATCCGGATATGTATTGAGAGTATAAGCAAAAGGTACTTTTTGATTTTGAAAGTAGTTAACTTTATTACCTTTGATATCTACTACTTTTCCATTGGTGATTGAAGTAAGGATAACATCATTAAAACCCGTATAGGGTTTATTGTTATATTCGATTATTTCATCACCAGGTTTTACTTTATAACCATAAAGCTTAGATTTTTTATCTACGTAGCCAATTTTTTTTGTATATTCATGAAAAGGTTTATGTCTGCCACCAACTGCCCAAATAATAGCAAAAACTAAAAAAGCAAAAACAAAATTCACTAAAGGCCCCATCACAGAAACTTTAATTCTATCTAATGGCTTTCTTCCAAAGTATCCATTTTTTATCTCATAGGGATCTTTCCCGTCTTCGTTTTGCATGCCAGCAATTTTTACAAATCCCCCAAATGGTAAAATACCGATTTGCCATTTAATATCTTTTCTCATCCAACTGATAATTGGTTTTCCAAATCCAACAGAAAATATTTCGATTTTCATTTTAGCTCTTTTAGCCATAAAGTAGTGACCAAGCTCATGAATAAACACCAAAAAACTAAGACCCATTATTGCGATGATTATGTATAAAATATTTTCTATCATATAGTTATTGCCTTTTTATATGCTTCTTCTTCGACATCTAAAATATCTTTTAAGTCTAACATATTTTTAGGGCTATGAAAAGACATTAGTTTTTCTAATTTATTAGATATATCTAACCAAGAGATTTTATTATTTAAAAATCTTTTAACGAGTATTTCATTTGCCATATTCATAAAACACGGCATGCTTTTAGAAATGTTTAAAGCATCTTGAGCTAACTTAAGACATAAAAATTTGTTTAGATCAGGCTCATAAAATGTAAATTTACTATTTTTAATAAAATCAAATTTTTGAATCATTGATTTTTCTCTTTTGGGATAGCTAAGAGCATAGCTTATTGGAATATCCATAGTAGGTTCAGACATTTGAGCTAAAATAGAAGAGTCTTGAAATTCTACCATACTATGAATAATTTGTTCTGGATGTACGATTACATCGATATCTTTTTTGTTAATATTAAATAGATGATAAGCCTCTATTATCTCCAGACCTTTATTCATCATTGTAGATGAGTCTACAGTTATTTTTTTACCCATCGAAAAATTTGGATGATGAAGCGCATCTTCTAAAGAGATATTTTTTAGTTTTTTCTCATCAAGGTTTAAAAAAGGACCACCAGATGCTGTTAAAATAAGTCTTTTAATAGTTTTTTCATTTTCATTTTCATTTTTCAGACATTGAAAAATTGCGCTATGCTCTGAATCCACCGGAATGATACAACTTTTATATTCTTTTTTTAATTTATTTATCAAATCTCCAGCAGCTACCAACACTTCTTTATTAGCGAGGCCGATTATCTTTTTAGCTTTTATAGCTTCAATGGTTGGTTTTAGAGCAATACTCCCCTGCATGGCCATCAT
>JAAKFW010000204.1 GCA_011064905.1 Candidatus Anoxychlamydiales bacterium
ATCAAAAACTCTTAACTAATTAATCATGATAAATTTAGATGAAAATAATTTTAGTCAGAATTAGTGGTTTTTAGTCATTTTTTATTAAATAGTGTCCCATTTTTGTCCCTTTTACTACAACCTCAAAATATATTAAAAATCATTCATCACTTTATCAAACTTTTAATATTTTATTTCATAGATTTTCTTCAAATCACCCCTAGCATTTTTTTGTTTTTTACTAATATAATAATAGCAATATTTGGGAAAATTATAAATATTTATGAGAAAAGTATTTAAAAAAAAATCAGAAGAAAATACTAACAAATCTTTAGAAGCTGAAACTAATCCTGACTTTACAAAGCTTAGTTTACGCAAGATTAAGTATCTTTTGATGATTGAAAAAGTTGCTTGATTCGCTCCAGAAAAAACTTTTCGCAAACAAAAAGTAGCATAAAACTAAGATGAAAAATAGAATAAAAAGACAGCATTATCTCTCTAGAAGCTATTTAGAAAGTTTCAGCATTCGAACAAAGAAAAAAGATCTTTTATGGGTATGTGATGCAAAAAAGCGTTGGAGAATATCAAGGCCAGAAAATGAGGCTTTCGAAAACGATTTTCAATCTCTTGTCGACGAAGAAGGTAATAAATCAGATGCTTTAGAGACTACTCTTTCTCCAATAGAAGGTGATTTTAAGACACTAATCCGACAAATTGAAAAAACAAAGTGCCTGCCACAAAATCAAAAGCAACTTGGCACACTCTTATCAATAATGGGACTATTTGCAATACGAATCCCAAGAATTCGTGAGAGACTTAAACAATTCTCATCTGGACTTATAGAAAATACTATAAACTTTTTACTAAAGGATAAAGTTAGATTCGAAGCCCAAATTGCAAAAGCATATAAAGATGGTTACCTTGAAAAAGATACGATTTCATATGAGAACCTAGTCTCTTTTCACCAAGAAAAAAAATATATCCTGAAGCATGATCATATGGCGCTATTAGAAAACCTTTTTAAAAAAGCAGCTCTAATCATAGATTATCTCTCTTTAAGAAATTGGATGGTTGTCGAAGCTCCCGGCCCTCTTTTAATTACATCTAGCAAACCAGTCAATCCTTTTTGGACAAGCAGCTTTCCTTTTCATCTTCGGAAAAAGATTTCTTTTATTGACCCAAAATCTTTTCCCCCTTCAGATACAGCCTTTTATATTCCTTACAATGAACCAACTGATATGTTTCCTTCATTTTTGCCCGGCTTTCTGACAACTCATAGCATTATCGTATTTCCTCTTACACCATCTCTTGCGTTAATTGGGTCTTGGTCTCCCTTACCACCTTACGGAAAAATTGATTATTGTACTGCACAAGCTATTAACTGGATTACCGCTAATTCTGATGCCGATAATGTTTACTCCCCTGAAAAGCTTGCCCCTTTACCTTGGAACTCTAGCTTTGCTCCTTTTCTACAGGAATATCATATACATCTGGGATCACGGTTAATAACATATAAAAACTGACTTTCAATTGAATAAAATAGAACCTCTGCTCTAGCCTTTTTAGAGAATCTTTTACAAACCATCAAAATACAAAAAAGAATTATAATTCACAACATTTCTCAATAGATGAAAAAGGGCTCTTTCCGCTAAAAAACAAAGTAATTAACTGTGAAAAATAGCAGGTATTATTAGGATGACTCATAATTTGGGTTATATCAGTACTTTTTGTATGTTTGTCAAAAAAATTACAAATAACCCCAACAATCTTTTATATGTAATTGTATGCTATCATTTTTATAATTTTTGATTAATCTATTGATCAGCTGTTGTTTTTCAGGAAATATATCATGGTACTTTTCATTAAATTGAATGCCTACAAAAGCATATCTATTCCAACCATTTTTTTTCGCAAATTCCAACTGAGCTGAAATATTTTCCTTAAATGATCCGCACATAAATTTTTCAAAATCTAAACCTAACCGATTTAAAAATTCAGCTTGGCTTGGCATTGTAACCGGATTGGATCCCAAAGGATAATCTTCATATAATATTGTTATTTCTTTAATCTCCGATTTTTTTGAATTTTTCATACCAACTTTACAATTTATTTTTTTATTATATTGTTTTTTCCCGTGGAATAGAATTCCTTGCAGAAAAACCTGTATATCTTCGAGATTTTCTTGAGAAAGATCTCGAAAACTCTCTCTAGATTCACATGAATTATTTATTGCCGTATGAAATTGATAGGGAAAAGTTATTATTTTAACATATTCTTTTAAATACCAACTTAAGACTCTATCATATCTATAAATATAAGAAATAATTGGAAAAGAACTTAGTTTAAATTTACACTCTACACAAGCTACCGTTCCTTTTTTTGTTATCAAAAGATCAGGCAGCCTACCAGCACATCCACGTTTTTTATTTTTGCAAAATGGTTTGCGGCATATGATAATTCTTTGCACATGAAAACCTTGTTTTGCAAAATGTTCAATAGCCAATAATTCAGATTGAAATTGATAAAATTTATTTTGAAATCCGTTAATAGTATTGCTATTTGAATGTTGATGAAAATCATCTACAAATCTTTCATATTCATTTTTTCCTAA
>JAAKFW010000205.1 GCA_011064905.1 Candidatus Anoxychlamydiales bacterium
TATAATAAAAATATGAGAATAAAGCTAGCGCTAGAAAAATGATAATTAAAATTCTTATTATCCAGATCTTCCAAATTTGACTATTTTTATTAAAGAAATCTTTTGCAACCAATATTACTTTCGTGTCATTAGGTATAACCTGAAATGCAACCCTACTGGAAAGAGCAGGATGAGGCTGGAAACTAGAAAAGTAATCTACTTTGACACAGCTTCGCGAAGGAATGTTTGTATCTCTTTCTTTTTTCTTTAACTTAGAATCAAATTTCTGTTCTCCACAGCAAACATCCTTATCCCACAAACTAGAAAAGTCCTTTTTAACCGGATATACTTGAATAGAACTATCCTGCTCTTGCAAGCAAGAGACAATAATTTTTATAGGTATTAGCGAGTTACTTCTATTTTGGATTATCCACGATATTTTAGATTCAACTTTTCTTCCATTCAATTGCTCTCCATAATAAGGAGTAACATCCATATAACCATAAGCTAAAATTTTCAATCCAAAAAACTTCCCTAAAAAAGGAAAATATTCACTCATCCAAATAATAATCTTCTCAAGCAAAATCTTCATTATTACTCCTTGTTTTTTATTAAAAATTATAAATATTATACCTTTTTTGAAGAAATTTCTAAATGAGAAAGAGTTTTAGTTATTTTTTGTTAAACAGTGTCCCAAAAGTGTCCCATTTTAAAAATGAAACCCATCTGAGATTTTCAGATTATTGATATAAACACTTGAGAGTAAAGTATGCTCGAGGCCGGACTCGAACCGGCACGGGATTGCTCCCAAGGGATTTTAAGTCACACACTCTAATTGGATCCTCAGTCACAGCTGCAAAAACAAATAATGCGTTTGGGACATTTGTTCATGCTTACCCTCAAAGAGATTACAACAAAATGAGACTTTCCTTATTGAATGATGGTGCAAAACAAGGCGTTGCTGGTGTAGCTGTAAAAAAAGGAGATATTGTCTCTGTTTTTAAACATCCTAGATGTGAAATAAGAGGGGTAGAGGGCCGCTTACTTCCAAAAGCATTGCAAGATGGTGGTGATCATCTGGATTGTTTTAATGGCATTCTACCAGCAATGTATGCAAACTTTGGCTTTGAGCCCGTTGCCAAGATTCGATTTAATGGAGACTTTGCTCCTATAGGTTGGAATCATCAGCGTGATGGTACACCAGATATTATATTCATGGCATACAACAAAAACAGCGAATTTGCACGAGCTGATTCAAAGACTATTTCAGAACAAATAGAAAAGAAGATTACTGCACTAGAATACTCAAATAATTATGATGATGCCCAGAACATTCAAAAAAAGAAAATTCAAGAAGTTAACGAATAATTATGACCAAATGCTTTCCTGAATGAGCTCAGAATTCATTCAGGAAAGCATTTGGTCTCTGGTGAAATTTCAAGCATTATATAAAAACTGTTATCTAATCTGTGCCTCGAATCTAAAAAGAGAGGGGAAACAACAGTTTGATTTACCAAAAACATGAGTGGCGAATATGTTTGAAATTATTAATTACCAAAGAGCATCAACTTTGTCTTGTGCGGCTTGTATAGATACTCCATCATTAACTAAGCTTTCAATGGCTATCTCTCGAATTTCTTTAACTTTCGCATCGGTTAGAGTTTTTGGCGCTGACTGATTTTCTGTAGTTGATGATTTGGAGATTTGTTTTGCCCCTTTTGTTCCTGAAATTGTGAAGAAACGGGCAATAGGTCCCGCTAGCTTTGCACTTAACATAATATACCTCTTTTTGATCAATGAGTTTAAAGCTCTTTTCCATTAAGTTTAATCGTTTTTTAATATAAATGCAAGCATTATGAGTAACAGAAAAAAAGTCAATAAGTCACGTCTGAATATCCCGCTAGAATTTTGCAAGGGGGACGTTATTAGTAAAAGGGGACGTTGGTGCATTTATCAGAATCGCAAGAGGGATGAATCAAAGACACAGGAAGAATTCGACATGTGGACCTACCATATCATTGAAACACAAAAAGGGCTTGCAAAACTTCAATTAGCCTACTGTGAGTTGGAGTCCCTTCTTTTGCAATACACCCCGCTAGCTTTTTCCGACTTGCTGAAATATCAATTAAGCGATATTTACCCAGGTGTTGCTTCCACCAATTTAATTGAGCGGACTGTTTGTATATACTCTTTGGCTTCCTAGGCAAAACAGTCTATATATATATACCGAGTCACCAGATCGGTAAACGAATGCTTCCGGGCTTCTCCTCCAGGTAGTCTATTACCCTCACGAATAGAAGCTTCAATTCTCTGACCCCAGGCTTTTGCCTCTGTCTTAGTTCGGAATGACTTGCTTATTGTTGGCTGTCCTGGAAGTCTGACTCTTGCTCTATACGTTATTTTGCCGCTTGGATGTTTTCTTGTTATGGTAGGCATACACTCTCCTTTCGTTAACATACCTATTATAAGGCTTTTTGAAGTGGTCCTCTCGTGGTCCTGTAGGAGGTATTATCAGAAGTTGTGTTTTAAGAGTTGAAAAACAAGAGTGTTCATCCTAAAATTTTTAGTTAACCAAAACTAAATAAAAGGAGAACACTCAT
>JAAKFW010000206.1 GCA_011064905.1 Candidatus Anoxychlamydiales bacterium
TATTACTAATGCAGTTGTAAAAGATGTTATTTTAGCAGAGCTAAATAAGAAGAAACATAAAGGAATTATCAAAGGAAGAATTTTAGAAATTTTAAAACCTTCAATCTATCGCGATAACCCAAAATGTGAACATTTTGATATCTGTGGTGGATGCATTTGGCAAAATATAAAATACTTATATCAGCTAGAGCAAAAACAAAATTTATTAATAGATACTTTTCAAGATTTTATAAAAAAAACAAATGTTGAAGTACATCCTATAATAAAATCAAAAAATATTTTTGAATATCGCAACAAAATGGAATTTTCTTTTTCTCAAAATAGGAAAAAAACAAAGTTTTTAGGCCTTATTATGAAAGGGGGTAGATTTGTTATAGATATTCAAAGATGCCATTTAGCAGATATATGGTTTTCAAAAGTATTGGTAGAGGTTAAAAAATGGTGGGAAAAATATGATGTAGATGCTTTTAACTATTTTAATGGAGATGGTTTTTTAAAAAACCTTACCATTAAAGCCGGAAAAAATACTCAAGATAAAATGATCATATTAACAACTTCTGATTCATATATTCTAACGGACAAAGAAAAAAAAGATTTTATTGATCATGTTCTCAAAGCTACAAATCCAGATAAAAAAATATCTATATTTTTAAATACTCAAATCTCTAAAAAGGGTGTAAAAACAACTTTTAACCTACAAAAACTCTATGGCGATGAATTTATTAGAGAAGATCTAAATATTAATGCACTTGGCAGAAAAATAAAGCTCAGTTTTCAGATAGGACCGAATTCATTTTTTCAACCAAATACTCATATGGCAGAGGTTTTATACGCAACTGCAATAAATTATTTAGATAAACAAGAAATTAAAAACAAAACAGCTTTAGATCTTTATTCCGGTACAGGAACTATAGCTATGATCCTCTCGAAGTTTGTAAAAAAAGTAATAGCAATAGAGCTCAGTGAAAACGCTTGCAATATGGCAAAAGAGAACATGATTCTAAACAATATTAAAAATTTTGAAATGATAAATGGCGATGTAACTAAAGTTTTATCTAAACTGCTAAGTAATAAAAATTTTGAAAAACCCCAAGTTGTTATAGTAGATCCTCCAAGATCAGGTCTTACAGATGATGCAATATATAATATTTTAAAAATTTATCCAGAAACAATTATCTACATCTCTTGCAATATAAAAACACAGCTAGAAAATATAAAAGTTCTAACTGAGAATAATTATCAATTAAAAATTTTACATCCAATCGATCAATTTCCCCACACTTTTCATATAGAAAATATTGCGATTCTTAAAAGAACTTGATTTTGATCTGATTTTCAGTAATAATATTGCCATAACAAGACTAAATAGGGATTATATATGAAAAAATTATTACTATTACCTTTTTTATTACCTTCTATAGCTCTTTTTGCTGAAGATGCAGCGCCATCTAGATCGGGAAGCTATATCCAAACTCTTATAATGCTAGGTGTTGCTTTAGTGTTTTTCTATTTTATTTTATTAAGACCTGAGCAAAAAAAAAGAAAAAAATCTCAACAAATGAGAAATACCTTAAAAAAAGGTGATAAAGTAACTGCTATGGGAATGATCGGAACTGTTGATAAAGTAACCGATAACACTGTTATTATAAAAGCTTATGACGGCGCTAAAATTGAAATGTTAAAAGCTGCTATTACAGATGTTCAGCCAACTGCTGAATCAGAAGTTTCTTCAACTTCTTAAAACAAAATTAATTAATAATTAAAAAGCCATTTGATATTCATTATCAGATGGTTTTTTTTTGACTTTTTTATGTTATGGAAACTCTTCTAGGTGCACTTGCGAATAAAGGTAATAAAAGATTAGATAATACCAAGATAATTGGAGTAGCAACACCAATAATTTGAGCAAGTATTGCTAATGAGGATGAAGAATTGTTTTTTTTGCGTACAGCATCTTCTAATGTCACAGTAGTTAACTGTAATCTAGCTACATCGTGTCTTAGTTCTGCGTTCTCTTCTTCACTTTCTGCTATCTTATCAGCAAATGGACGAGTAACAGCCTCTATTTCTTCCCGCACCCCCTCTTTTGCTAATTTTATTACTTCTTCTTTAAATGCTGGTATTACTTTCTGTAGATTTGTAAATGCAAGTTCAGCTTTTTCTTTGAACTTATCGAACTCAGCTTTATCTTCAGCAGATAATTTTAAAAACTCAGTTTCAAAAGTTGAAAGTTTTTCCGTAAAACTTTTTTCTAGAGTATTTATTTCGCTATATAAATCTTGATACTCATTTGCTATCACACATGATATACGATGAATATCATTTGTAATACTTTTTAAATCTTCGTTGCGTTGATCTGATAATCGACCATAGGAACCTTTAATTTCCTTGCTTAGATCTTCAAATTTATTCTCCAGCTCCTCTATTTTAAACTCATTTGCAGTATTTTCTACTCCGAAGCCCTTGATTAAATGTGATAATGATTCTTTTATTTCTGCTAAATTTTCATGTAACTCTGCAAATTTTTCATCAAATTTTTTTCTTTCTGAAATTGCAAAAG
>JAAKFW010000207.1 GCA_011064905.1 Candidatus Anoxychlamydiales bacterium
AGTTATATAGGGTAGATTCTTTATCACCATTTTTAGCTAAAAAAGAGGCTAAAGATCTTTTACCTGAATTTAATGCTTTTGAAAAATTAGGGAGCTTAGAGCTTGAGAAAAGAGAAGATGAGTCTATTTTTTCTGGTTTTATAGAAGAAGACCCTACGGCAGATGAAATTATCAAAATTGGAAAAGATGTAGCTAAAAAAGATTATCTAAAATTAAATGCTGTTTTAAAAAAACATTATTCTGTTCAAATTCCCAAATTAGAAGATCAATTAAAAAAAGAAAAAGAATCCTAATTTTTTTTATTTCTTTTTAACTTTTTTGACAACAATAACAGGTTCTTCAAGATCTACCCAAATAGGCGATGTCCATACTATATGAGAATCTTCCTGAACTGCTCTTAAATAATAAAAAATAAAAGGAGGCTTATCTTCTTTTGCTTTTATTGAAATGTCTTTTAAAGCCACAGTGTCATCATAAGTAAAATTAAACTCAAAATCATTGGGCGAAAAACGAGTAAGGATTTTATTGTTTCTTAAGAGAACGACTTCTTTTAATTTTGTAGTTCCTATTACATAACCACAGATATAACGATTATACAAGAGACCAGGTTTGGTTGCAGAAGAGAGTTCAGCTCCCATAGGTTCATTGGCTACACTAAGTCCCGCTATAATTTTCTTGCCGGTAGTAGCGTAACATGATTTTTTTTGAAGCGCTTCTATTAATGAATCTCTTGTTTGATCTTTAGCAATTATCGCAGTAAGACCTGGGGAATATTGCTTTTGACTGCTATCAAAAAGCTTTGAAAAAACTCCTCTATCATCTAAGGCTCCTGCTACAAAACCAAATCTACAGCCAGATAGCAAAGCTTTTTGAATTGATCCTTCTGGATTTTCTTTGATAGGACCAGATATTGGTCTTAAATTACCTTCTTTAGAACTCATCTCAGAGGAACCCCAAGCATTATATATCTCAACTACTCTTTCAAATTCTTCATTAAAATCTTTGAAATCATATACAGATTCACTTCCCATTGTAAAACTTGGAATTGCTATAAGATCTTTACTAGTTAAGGTCTTGTAGATCTTTTTTAATGAATTAGATCTTAAATCTTTTTTTCTTAAAATGTTTTTATTGTCTTTTGTGAAAATTAATTCTCTAAGACCTTCTTCTTTTATTGTTCCATTCCATTGGAGTCCTAAAAATGCTGTGAATCTTTCGTCTTCATTAAATTCAGAGATTTGTGAAGCAATATTTTTCCAAATAGCTGCCGAAGTCTCTTCTTCTGAGTCAAAACAAGATGATGCATAAAATTGCATAGCTTTATCGTCTCTAAAATATCTAAGGCAGTTTTCAATATTTTTTGCTGCATCATACTTTTCACTCTCTGCATGAAAAGAACCCCAAAATAGACATAAATTTGAAAAATCAAAACATTTTATAGGAGGGGAGAAGAAAAGCTCATTTGTCTTTAAATTTTTTAGCTGAATTTTATAAACACCAGGTTCATTAAAATAAAGATTTGGAAGGGTTATAAAGCCAGTTTCTGGAATAAAAAGTTTCCAGTTCAAATTTTCTCTTAAATGTTCATAGCTAAGCTCAATTAAAGTTTCTTGATCTGTATTGTTTGTTAAATTACCATATTCATCTTCGAATCTTACAACAACGTCAAATCTTTTGTTTCTTGCTACAAAAGATGGTGTAATTATTTTTAGAGTTTTTAATTTTGTTCCTCTAACATCCATGTGAAAGGTTTCAGTCTCTGCTTTGCTTTTTACATTTATATGTAGATTAAATATTTTTTTTCTTTGCGTGTAATATTGACATTTGGTTGCTAAATTTTCTTTTCCATCAATAGAGCCCATGCAAATAATAATGTTCTCTCCAATTTTAATATCTCGTGGAAGTGTAAACTCATAGCCAATTTTTGTTGTCTTTGGATCTTTTATCTGTTTTGCTGCTAAATTTTTAGAACCTGGTATTTCTAGCCAGATTACATTAGATTTTTTCTTTATATCTACATTCGGAAGTTGCCAATCTATTGGTCTTGTATCGGATTGCATTTCAAAAGTAAGCTTGGTGTTTTTAGATAATGCATTTGAGGGAGTATATGAAAACCTCCAAGTACGTGTTTCTCCAGCTATTGCAAAATGAGGATCTGCTTGACATATCGATCGGCGCATTTAAAATATCTCCTAAATAGTTTATTAGAGTTATTATATCTTAATTTTTATTCTTTTGCAAGAAATCAGAGATTACTGGGTGTAATTAAAAGTTTTAGTTGTCACGCGGCCTCATTTATTTTTTTTTGATAGCAATCTTCCCAATAACTTTCCCAACCCCCATTTTCTCTTAAACAAATTAATTTTAGCATATGTTCTACTGTTTCCGGAAGCCACCAAGCTCCCGGTATTTTCAATCTTTTTTGTACTATGCTCTTATTAGCGCTTTCTATTTCTCCTGACCCTATTGGAAGATCTTGTTCTATAGCATTTTTATAATTAAATTTATTCATTCTATTCTTCATATATCTTAAGCATTTTTTTATTTTTTCTTCTTTA
>JAAKFW010000208.1 GCA_011064905.1 Candidatus Anoxychlamydiales bacterium
AGAAACGTCAAGCAGCTTAAGCTAACGTTCTGTTCATTATCTTGTTTTAATTATAATTAAAAGGACTCTTCTTGTTTTAAAATAGCAAAAAATTAGTGACTTTTGATGTTTTTATTATTTAGAGACTGTTTTTGATGAATTTCTAAAAATTAACAAGTTTATAATTTTCATATTTCATAAAAAAATGTGGAAATCAGAGGTTTTTTTTCCAGGCGCTAATTAACATTTAAATGATTTAACGTTGAGGTTTTTTCTTAATCCCGAAAATTATTGGAGATCCTTCAAAATCAAAGTTTTTTCTAAAATTATTGATTAGATATTTTTTGTAAGTATCGCTGAATCTATTTGGATAATTCACAAAAAAGAGAAAGTAGGGAGGATTATTTTTTATTTGGGTTAAATAATATATTTTTAGTCTTTTCCCATCGATCATAGGTGGATGATTTTTCTGTATGCATTTTTCTACAAATTTATTAAGTGTTGCCGTTTGAACATTTCTTGATTTATTTTTTTGGATTTTATCTATTAAAGGGAAAATTTTGTTTAAATTTAATTTTTTTGTAGCAGAGATAATTATAGTTGGAAAATATGATTTTTTTTGATTTAAAGCTTTTAGAAAATGCTCTTGGCGAATATCTTTTATTTTATCCCATTTATTAACTAAGATAATGCATCCTTTAGATTTTTCTTCAATAAACTTTAAGATTTTTTTATCTTGAAAAGTTATAAAATCTTCAGCGTCTAAAACAAGTAAACAGATATCTGATCTTTCTATACTTTTTAGAGTTTGAGAGTGAGAGAACTTCTCTAAAATATCTTTTTCTTTGCTCTTTCTTCTGATTCCTGCCGTATCTATAAAAGTGTATGTTTTATCTTTTATTGTGATATCGCTATCGATGCTATCTCTAGTTGTTGCTCTTTGATCACTTACTACTGCTCTTTTTTCATTTAAAAGAGCATTTATTAAAGTGGATTTTCCAACATTTGTTCTACCAACTATTGTTATTTTTGTTTTTCTTTCACTTACAAGAGATACCTTTTCAGCAAACTCAAAATCTTTGAAAGCTAAGGAAAGAAGCTCTCCTACATTAAAATTTTGAGCAGCTGAGACATTTATCATGTTTTTTAATCCAAGTTTTTGAAATTCAAAGATTTTGTCTTTAAGCCTATCGGTATCTACTTTATTAACTGCTAAGACAACTCTTTTCTTTGTTTTCAAAAGATTTTTTGCAACTACATGGTCAAGAGAGGTAGGCCCTACTTTAGCATCTACTACCATTACCAAAACATCAGCTTCCTCTATCGCTACCTGAGTTTGAATATCTACTTCATCTTCTAAAGATAATTTTAATTTATTAGCTTCTAGGCCCGCAGTATCTATAGCAGTGAAAGGTTTTTCATCGAATAGAGCTTTGCTATATATACGATCTCTTGTAACTCCTTCTTGCTCATGCACAATTGAAATATTTTTTTTACAGATTCTATTAAAAAGAAGTGATTTACCTACGTTTGATCTACCAACAATAGCTAATTTATAAAGACTTTTCATTTTTTCCTCAAAATATGAAAGAGGATACATGATTTTGGATATAATTTCATTAAGATAAAAAAAGCGACCAAGTCTAATTTTTTTTGAATTAGCAAGTTGTTTTAAACATATAAATTTAAAAAAAATACTATGATTTACAAAAAAAATTAACCCTCTAGTTTCTCTAAAACTTCTATTAGATCTTCTCTTGTTAAACTCTTTATTTGATCAGCCTCATCTACTCCAATCGTTTCTTCAATTAGATGTTTTTTTCTCTCTATTATCGTATGAATTCTCTCTTCTATTGTATTTTTTGTAACGAGTTTAAAAACTTGAACACCTCTATTTTGTCCAATTCTATGAACCCTATCTGTTGCTTGATTCTCTTTTGCAGGATTCCACCAACGATCAAAATGAATAACAACAGATCCTGCTGATAGATCTATTCCAACTCCAGCGGCTAGAAGAGATGCGACAAAAACTAAACATTCCGGATCTTCTTTAAATTTTTTTATCTCTTTGAATCTTTTTTTTGTAGCACCTGTTATACAAGCATACCCAATCGATTTTTTCTTTAAATATTTTTTGATTATTTCAATCATATTTAAGTATTGAGAAAACACTACAACTTTTTGAGAGCTCTCTTTAGCTTCATTCAAAAGTTCAATAAAAAGCTCAAACTTTCCAGATTCATGATCTGTATATTTATCTATATCTTTTAAAATTAAAGATGGATGATCACAAACTTGTTTTAGTTTGGTGAGAAGAGAAAAAATATGAATATATGAGACTTTTTTTGTCCCATCTTTAAGATCTTTAATTATTGTTTTTTTGGACTGAGCAATAATTTCATTATAAAGATGTCTTTGTTCACTTGATAAATCTGTATAAGCAATCTCTTCTATTTTTTCTGGAAGATCAAATAAAACATCTTTTTTTCTTCTTCTTAAAATAAAAGGCTTAATTAGCTTTTTTAATAGCTTTTGTCTTTGTAGATCATTTCCTTTTTCTATTGGAGTTACAAA
>JAAKFW010000209.1 GCA_011064905.1 Candidatus Anoxychlamydiales bacterium
TGTTAATAACTTGAAATATGGAGTTTCCCCACAACCCGCGCAAGCACCTGAGTATTCTAATAAAGGTTTTTGAAACTGCGAACCTTTTAGAGTAAATTTACCCATAGCTCCTTCTCTTTGAGGCACTTTCATTAAATAGTCCCAAAGTTTTGCGTTTTTATCTTTAACCTCTTCGATAGGTTTCATCTCTAGAGCTTTTCCTTTAGTTGCTGGACATACTTTTACGCAGTTTGTACAACCAGTACAATCTAGTGGTGTTATTGCGATACAATAAAACAGATTTTCCATGCCTTTGCCAAAAGGTTTTATAACTTTTAATCCTTCTGGAGCTTTGTCGACTTCTTCTTTAGTAAGCAAAAATGGTCTTATAGTTCCATGAGGACACACAAATGCACATTGATTACATTGAATACAGTTCTCAGGTATCCATGATGCTACTTGAGTAGCAAGTCCCCTTTTTTCATAAGCTGCAGTGCCTAAAGGCATATGGCCTCCCGGATCAAAAGCGCTAACAGGTAGAGTGTCTCCTTCTTGCGCATCCATAACATCTGCTATTTTTCTTACAAATTCAGGTTTTGATGAATCTATTTGTTTCTCTTTTACACTAATATCTTTCCAAGAAGAGGGATATTTAATCTCTTTTAGCTCAGATAGAGCTGCATCTACAGCTTTTTTATTCATCTCAACTATATCTTCACCCTTTCTTGCATAGGTTTTTTCAATAGCAGTTTTTAAAAGCTCAATTGCTTTTTTCATTTCTAAAATATTTGCAAGTTTAAAAAATGCTGTTTGCATAATCATATTAATTCGCATGCCAAGACCCACTTTTTTAGCTAATTCATGCGCATTTATTATGTAGAATTTAACTTCATTCTCAGCTATTTTTTTTCTCATCTCTAAAGGTAGTTTTTTATCAAGTTCATCTTCTTTAAATGGACAGTTTAATATAAAAATTCCACCCTTTTTAATTCCTTTTAAGACATCGTATTTATAAATATACGCCGGATGATGACATGCAATATAATCTGCTTCGGTTAATAAATATGTCGATCTAATAAGAGAATCTCCAAACCTTAGATGAGAGACAGTTAACCCTGATGTTTTTTTAGAATCATATGAAAAATATCCTTGAACATATTTTTCAGTATTATCACCGATTATTTTTATAGCATCTTTATTCGCTCCAACTGTTCCATCTCCACCAACTCCCCAAAATTTACATCTAACTACATCTTCTTTCTCTGTTATAATCTCATCTTTTATTTCTAAAGAAGTGTTGGTTACATCATCGATTATTCCAACTGTAAAATGATCTTTAGGTTTTTCTATTTTTAAATTATCAAATACAGCTTTTGCGCAAGATGGAGTAAACTCTTTTGAACCAAGTCCATATCTTCCACCCACAATCATTTTATCTTTATCATCCATTAAACAAGCTGCCACATCCAAATATAGTGGTTCTGCAAATGATCCACTCTCCTTTGTTCTATCTAATACTGCTATCTTTTTTACACTTTTCGGAAGAGCTTTTATAAAATGCTCTTTTGAAAAAGGTCTATAGAGTCTAACTTTTACAAGCCCAACTTTTTCACCTTTTTTATTTAGATAGTCTACTGTCTCTTCTATTGTCTCTGCTGCTGATCCCATAACAATTATTACACTATCCGCATCTTTAGCCCCGACATAATCAAAAAGATTGTACCTTCTGTTTGTTAACTGAAAAAGTTTATCCATTTCATCTTCTACAATCGAGGGGACTTTTAGATAATATGAATTTACAGCTTCCATCTCTTGAAAATAAATATCAGGATTTTGAGCTGTGCCTTTTACATATGGTTTATGAGGATTTAAAGCTCTATTTCTATGATGCTCTATCATCTCATGATCTACTAAGTTTTTGATGTCTTCATAATCTATAACTTCAATTTTCTGAATCTCATGAGATGTTCTAAATCCATCAAAAAAATGTAAAAAAGGTAGTGAGCTTTTTATAGATGCTAAATGAGCAATCAGTGCTAAATCCATACTCTCTTGCACAGAGTTTGAGCTTAAAAAACAAAAGCCTGTAGCTCTTGCTGCCATCACATCTTGATGATCTCCAAAAATAGATAAAGCCTGGCCTGCTAATGCTCTAGACGCTACATGAAAAACTCCCGGAAGTAATTCTCCTGCAATTTTATACATATTAGGAATCATAAGTAAAAGTCCTTGAGATGCTGTAAATGTAGAAGCTAAAGCTCCTGCAGATAATATCCCGTGAATAGCGCCGGCGGCGCCCCCTTCTGATTGCATCTCTACAACCCTAAGAGTCTTATCAAAGATATTTCTCCTATCTTGAAACGCCCATTCATCGATAGATTCTGACATTGGGCTAGATGGGGTTATTGGATAAATTGAACATACCTCAGATAGAGCATAAGCAATATGTGCTGCTGCTGTATTTCCATCCATCGATTTTTTATTTTTACCCATTGTAACCCTCCAAAAAAGACTTAAACTTTAAATTATTTATTATGCTCATTGTATAAAAATAATAAGTTAAATGTACAG
>JAAKFW010000021.1 GCA_011064905.1 Candidatus Anoxychlamydiales bacterium
CGCACTACTGGCACCGGGACCAGGGATGTTTTTTATTAGCATCCATTTTCCCGGTAAGTTTTTAAATTTTAAACAAACGCTTCCTCCCGGAACTAAAGCTCCGGGTTTCCGCGTTGGAGAAGAGTGATGAATTTTTAATATATAGGCGCTTTCTTAAACGCCTATATATAAGCTTGTCAAGTTAGAAATCAAAATTATACTAAACAATTATCTTAAAATAAAAAAAGATGATCTAGCTTAATATCATGAATCTCATGGGGAAGCTTTGAATGAGAAAGCTGCTCTAAAAAGCCAACTCCTAATTTAGTGCAATTTAGACTTTGTAAAAACCTATCATAATATCCTCTTCCAAAACCTAATCTATTATGATTTTTATCAAAAACAATTGCAGGAACCAAAACACATGAAATTTTACTAGGATCAATTTTTTTACATTTTGTGGGATCCGGTTCCAAGATATTGAACTTGCCTTTTATTAGTTGATTATCTGGGTTGGTTACTTCAAAAACATCTAGATTTAATGCATTTACCTTGGGAAGGTATAATCTATTTTCTAATGCTAGTTGTTTATTTAATGACCAAAGATTTATCTCTTTGAATTTTGGGCCAAAAGATAAAATTTTAGAAAAATTTAACTTTAAAATTTTTAAGCTTTTTTTAGATGCAATAGATCTTCTAACAGGAGAGAGTTCATTTCTAAGTTTTATAAATTTTTTTCTAATGTCATTTTTTTTTAACATCATTGAATTGGATTTCCCTTAGTATATGTAATTTTTTTTATAAATCTTCCCTCTTTATCAAATAATGTGGCTGTGCCGTTCCCATTTAATATAGTAGATGAAGGCTCCTTTTGATTTATTTGATAGTAAGATCCTTTTATTAAAGTTTCATTTTCATACTCTTCTATAAACATAACAGAGCCATTTTCATACCAAGCGAAATGCGGGCCGTTTTTTTTGTTATGTACATATTCCTTTTGTGATTCTAACTTTAAGTTTTTGTACCAAGTTTTTACAGTTCCATGAATGTTGTTTGAGCTCCAGGTAATTTCTAATTTGGGGATTGATTTATTGCTCTTGTAGTTTTTGGGGATTTCATTTTTTTTATAATATTCTGTCTCAATTCCTTCTTTAATGTCATCTTTTTGAAAATATTCATTTTGAAGATGGCCGTCTAATGAAAAAACCTGAACTCTGCCTTCTGGTTTTCCATTTTTATATTCGATAAGTTTTTTTATGCACTGGTTTTTAAAAATAGCTTTCTCTCCATCTCCATTTTTAATCGAAGCTATTTTTACTCTAGATTTTTTAAAGTATTGTCCGTTTAGAAGCAAGTTATTTTCATACTCTTCAATAAAGGCTATGTTCTCTTTTGAGAAAAATCCAATGTTAGATCCATGTTTAATCCCATTTTTATATGTGGTTTTTAATAAAATTTCCCCAGATTTCGTGTACTCTTTAACCTCTCCGGTAATCTCATCATCTACATAGGGAACTATCTTTTTTGTTTGACCGTTTGAATAATAATAAAAAGTATCATTTTGAAGCGCTCCTTTTTCATAATAAAATTTGGAAATTAAAGTGCCTTTTTCATTATAAACTAAACTTGTGCTATCGAAAAGCCAGCTTTCTTGATTATTAAAATCAGCGGATCCTGATATTACATTTGCTTCAATTTTAAGAGCTCCATTTGGATGGTATTCTTTGTATTTACCGAAAGCTCTTGCATTTTTTATATCCAAATATTTCCAGATTTGGCCATTTTCATGATAAGAGGTTAGAATTGATGGAGTGTTATTACTAGCATCTTTATTATAAATTCTTAAAACTTTTTGATATGGTTGATTCTCTTCAAAATTAGCACTTTGATATTTTTTTAAGTTCTCAACAGATGAGATGGTCTCGCTAAGACCATTTCTATCAACTATTTGAATATAGCTGATTTCGTTTTCTTGATATCTAGGAGAGCAAGAAATTGACATTGTAGATATAAAAATTGCTAGTAATATATTTTTTTTATTCATTTTTTTTCTTATAAAATTCGCGTTTAAAGATTTTCATGTTTAAAGAGAATATGTTTTCTCTTTGTTTGTTTAAGCTGAAGCTTTTTACTATAAGTTGAGGTAAAAGAGGCTCAGGAATATGCCTATCAATTTGAACGTCTTCTATGATCGATAAAAGTCTTTGAAGATCAATGTCATCTATCTCTAAATTCTTTAGCTGTGATAATTCTGATTCTTTAATAAAGGTAGCATTTTTTATGTTTTCTTCTAAAAATTTTAGTCTGTTTTTATCGCTATTTATAAAGCTTATTCTTTTTTTTATTTGAGAACTGTTTGAGAAAGCCGGGTGCAGCAAGAGATTTGATAAAATTGACTTTTCATTTTCTAAAAATCTCAAACTCTCTAGCTTGTTTTCTACAAAACAGTTATCAAATGAAGTCCTCTTTTCTATAAAATCTTGGATCTCTTTTCTTTTAGATACTGTGTTAACAGATTTTTCTTCTAAATAACTTAAGGTTTTTTCAGAGTTATTTAGCTTGGAAAATTTATAAAATGAAAAAGTTAAAACAAAAATTATTAAAATAGAATAAGCCAAAAGCACAAAAAATAATTTATTTTTGTAGATGCAGACTTTTCCAATTTTTCTATAAATATCGGTTAACATTTATTTACTTCAAATTTTTTGTGTTTTTTAAATAAAAAGCAGCTCTATAACTATCATCTTTAGTTTTCCATGAGATCTTATGACTCAGATTAACTAGCCCTTGACCTTTCGATAAAGAATCATAAAAGCTTCTAGCTAGAGCTGGTTTTTTTGTTTTTATTTCTATGTCTATTTTCGCTAAATAAGGATCGTTTTTTGTAAAGGCTGTTGGAAATTTTTCTAAAACATAATTAAAAGATGTAATCTCTGCATCTTTTAAATATTCATGGTTATTTAGCCAATTTAGGGTTTCACTAACGCTTGGTGTATTTAAAATATATGGAAAATTTTTGTTCTCAATTTCAAGTTTCTTTTCAAATGCTTTCAAATCAGCGTAAAAGTTATTGAAAACATCTTTTTTTTGAATACCTAAATAACTGTTTTCTGAATTTATAACGAAGTTAAGTCTTTGCTGTAAAAAACTCTCTTTTTCTTTTAATAAGTGGTTTGATCCCAAATTAATCAAAAAACAAAAAACTAAAATTACTAAGGTTAAAAAAAGAGTTTTTTTTCCGATATTTTCAATTTTTTTGTTAGGAGTAAATTCTTGCTTACGAAATTGCAGGGATAAAGAATCTTTTTTCAAAGCATCTAAAGAAAGTCCAATACATATTGCAAACTTTTTGTATTCTACCTTTTTTTCAAGGAAAGGGTTTTTTATAATTTTTGTTACTTTATCGTTTTGTAGAAACTCTGAAATATTTGAAAAAGAACTTATATCACCTGTTATGATCAATGGATGTTTTTCTTCTTCAGATTTACAAAAATAGATAAAAGATTTTTCTATCTCTTTTTTGAGATGATTTAAATGAGTTTTTAATTTGCTTTTGTTATTTAGCTTCGAAATATCGATTTTTGAGTTTTTTGATCTCTTCTCATCTTCGTTAGAGTTCAATAATTTATTCGTTCCAATTTTTATACTATAAGTTTTTATAGGCTGATTATCTTTCATCAAAATACAGGTGGTTTTGCTTTTTGAGATATGAACTAAAAATGAGTTTTTTATATCTTTAAAATAAAAATTTACAAACCTAATTAACGCTTGAGATATTGAGGTTACTCTATCGGGATCTATATTTATGTGCTTTAAGCTAGATAAATGTTTGATTAACAGCTCTTTTGTGGTAATAAAAATTTTTAACTTGGATTCGTTTTTAAGATTAATGGTTGCTGTGATAATTTTATCTGCATCTAAGGTTGTAATAGACTCTTCATGAAACTTTATAGCTTTTTTAATAAAAAAAGAATTTTTTACATGAAAATCAGTGCCTTTAATCATTACATCAGATGCATCTAATGCTGAAGTAATTAAAAAAGTATCTTTATAAGGCATGTAAATCTTCTTTACATCGCTATTGGGTATGTCTCTGACATCTAAGGATTTCATGCTGATTAAATCTTTGTTTTTACTCATGATGCATAACTTTATTACATCTGAATCTAGATCTATGCCAATAGCTTTCATTAAAAAAATCCTAACATTTAAAAGCTCTCAATTTTAACTCTTATAGCTATTTATAAGAAAGTCCAAACAAAAATTTAAAAGGTTTGTTTTTTTCATGACTTTAATATGTTTTATGGGTAAAATTGTACAAAAGTAAAAAAAAAAGTTATTATGATTGCTCAAAGTATTAGACTTCTTTTCTCTTGTTATACAATTTTTTTAATTATTAGAGTTGCCGGTTCCTGGATTCCGCAGCTAAGACAGCACAATTTCATGAGATTTATTTCTTATTATACTGATCCATATTTAAATATTTTTAAAAGAATTGTTCCCCCTATTGGAGGAAAGATTGATGTCTCTCCTTTAATTGGTTTTTTGATTTTACAGTTTTTAGAAAAAATTATTCTTAATTTTTTAAAATGAGTTTCAAAAAAGATTTCTCTATTGGCTCTTTGAAGCTTCCTCATAATATTATTTACGCTCCTCTTGCTGAATATACAGATTTTGCTTATCGAAGATTAATCAGAAATTTTCATTCAGGGTTGATGTTTTGTGAAATGATTAAAATGGAGGCATTGGTTAGAGAAAAATCTACAAAATTATTAAAATATACTAAAAATATGTTGCCAATTGGCGCTCAGCTTTTGGGCTCCAATTTAAGTGTTGTTACAGACGCTGCAAAAAAAATAGAAGATTTAGGTTTTTCTTTAATTGATTTTAATTGCGGCTGCCCTGTTCAAAAAGTTACAAAAGATGGCTCCGGCTCTGCAATGCTAAAAACCCCAAAACTAATTTTTGAAATTTTAAAAAAAATAGTTAAAGCTGTGAACATTCCCGTTAGTATAAAAATTAGATTAGGCTGGGATGATAACTCTATTGTTGCAAATGAAATTGTAAAAATTGCTATTGATGCAGGCGCAAAAATGATTACTATTCATGGTAGAACAAGAAAACAAGGATATTCCGGTAAAGCTAATTGGGACTTCATTGAAGAATGTAAACAGGTAGCTAAAAATGAAATCCTAGTTATAGGAAATGGAGATTTATATACCCTAGAAGATGTGAAGACTATGTTTGAATCAACTAATGTTGATGGCGTTATGATAGCAAGAGGAATGCTCGCTTCTCCATGGCTAAGTTCTGATATTGAGAGTTATTTTACTAAAAAAGATAAACTAAATATTTCAAGAAAAAAAATTATTTTAAAATATATTTCATATCTAATAGAAGAGAAAAAAGAAAAAGCTGTTTTTGATTTAAGAAGAATTAGCGGATGGTTTTTAAGAGGCGGCAAGGATATTAAATCTTTAAGAGTTGGTATAAATGGAGCTACTTCCATTGATGAAGCAATAAAATTAATAGATAGGTTCAATTGGGAAAACAAATGAAAGAAATAGTTCAGCTACATGCGGTTTTTAAAGGAAACGTTCAAGGTGTTTTTTTTAGACAACATGTGAAAGAATTTGCAGAAGAATTGAAAATTACTGGATATGTGAAAAATTTAAAAGATGGTTCTGTTGAAGTTTTAGCGATAGGGGAGAGGGAAGTTTTAGAGAAGTTTTTAGAGGGAATTGTAAAAAAACCGGGTCTTGGGTCAATTGATAGTATAGAAAAGAATTTCACAAAAAAAGAATTATCATTTGATGATTTTGAAATTCGATACTAAAAATATATTTATTTAATAAACAAACTATGTAAATAAATCGCTAAAAATCACTTCATTCTGTACTAATTCTTCTGACCAAATAGTAGGTTTAATTCCTTTCATAGTAATCATAGCAATATTTATTTGTTTATTTGTTGGGAAATATTTTTCAAAAATATCTACTTTATTAATCAGTTGTTTTGCATATGATTTATCGATCTTAAACAGGTTGTCTGAATATTTTATTTCACAAATGGTAACAATGCCATCTTCTCTATCGAATAGTAAATCTATTTGAGCTCCAATTTCTTTTGTTCCTTTTTTTGGAACATATCTCCAAGAGCCTATTTCACATGAAATAGATTCAAGGTCTAATGCTTGAATAATTTTATCAACATGTTTTAAACAGATAATTTCGAAAGCATTGCCCGCCCAAGATAAAACTCTAGGGGTTCTTGCTTTTGCATTCCAATATGATTTATTAGTTTGGATGCCTTTTTGTTTGATTGGTAAAATCCAATGAAAGTAAAAAAGAAGATACTCATCTATAATTCGATAAAAGATGTTTTTTCTTTTGTTTCCATAAGGTACATAACTTTGAATAAAACCACTAATTTCTAGTTCCTTTAAACGTTTATTTAATCTGCCTCCGCTGTTCAATCTAGTTTGTTTTATAAGATCATCTCGAGAAATACCTCGAATAGTTTTAGCAATTTTTTTAATAATTAAGTAATGATCATCTGATCGATCGTATAAAGCTGCAAGCAATTTATCAAATTCATCATATAGAATACCTTCTTTTTGAAAACAAACTTTATTAATAATTTGTGTTGCTGATTTTCCCTTAATAATTTGATTTAAATAATATGGTATCCCTCCAAAAGACATGTAAATATCGCATATTTGTTTTTCGCTCAAATGAATATTTTTAGATATTAGATATTGTTTTGTTTCTTTAAGATAAAATGGTCTAAGATGAATTATTCGAGTTAAACGATTATATAAGCCTCCTTTAGCGTTAATAAGGTTATCGAGCATCCATGAAGCTGCTGATCCACAAACAATCAAAATAAAATTCTTATTAGCACTCCAAAAGCGGTTCCAATAATAATCTAAAGCTTGCATAAGTTTTGATTTTTTATTTGATAACCAAGGAAGTTCGTCTAGAAAAAAAATAACTTTTTTTGATTTATCCAGTTCTTTTATTTGATTGGTTAATAGTTCAAATGCATTTTTCCAATTTTCTGGAGATTTAATTAATACACCTTTAAAAAAAATACTTGAAAAAATTTTAGAAAAATTTTCTAGTTGTTCTTTAATAGATCCATCTTTTTGGCCGGTAATTTCAAAATAAAGACCTTTATTTGAAAAAAATTCTCTAATTAAAAATGTTTTTCCCACTCTTCGACGGCCATATATGGCCAGAAATTCAGCTTGATTTGTTTTAAGAATACCTTTTAAAGTTTCTTTTTCATTTTTTCTTCCTATGATATTTTGTTCGGGCATAATTAATTATTAGGTTGATTAAAGATGGTATTATAAGTGGCCAAATCTTTTGGTTCAATAAAGATTTGGCCACTTATAAAATATTATAAGCGGCCAAATAACGGATGCTGCTTAAATGCAAAAGCTTAAAGCGAAGAAACATTTGAGCGTTTTTTAGTAAAAGCATTAATCAAAGTCTTCATTATCTTCTAGTTTTTCTTCAAAGATTTTAAGAAGCCTTTGAATATTGTGTTTAGTATCTGTGAATTCTTCTTTATTCTTCTCTTCTTTTCTTGTAGATTGAGTCTCTTTTTCATTTAAAAAATCTATAAAATCATCGATAGATTTAGTTTGAGCAAGCATGTTTTTTGCTTGAAAAGCTAAAGAATTATCAGAGGTTATGACAGTAATTTGAGAAGGTGTTTTTGATAAAAAAACCCTTTCTAAAATATAGTCATCAGCGGTTTGTCCTTTTGGAGTATATATAACTTTTAAACGACCGACTTCGCTTTTATGAGCTACGATCTCTTCTTGATGATGAGCGTCGAATATTAGATGAAAATTTAAGTTTAAATTAGATGCTTTTTCTTGAAGCATTTGGATAACTAAGGTTCTTTGAGTTTGTATGTTTTTTTCACTGTGAAAAAATTTGAATAAAAGATTATAACCGTCTATGAGATATAACACTATTGGGTGACTTGGATGCTTTCAATAGTAATAGCTATCTTATCTAATGCTTTTCTTCTGTGTGATATTTTGTTTTTAAGTGTCTCTTTTAACTGAGCGAATGTTTGATTATAATCGTGCTTTACAAATAAAGAATCATAGCCAAATCCCTCGCCGCCCTTTTCTGTAGTCTCAATTCTACCCTCGCATTTTGCACACACAGATTTTTTTAAACTATCAGGAGATGCAATTGCCATACAACATTCAAAATATGCATAAAGATCTTTATCTGCGAGATCAGCTAATTTTGAGAGAAGTTTTTTTCTGTTATCACTATCTGTGGCTTTCTCTCCAGCGTACCTTGCAGAAAAAATACCGGGTTCGCCGTTTAGAGCAGGAACTACTAAGCCTGAATCATCTGAAATGACCCATTTATTCAATGCTTTAGCTGCATGGATTGCTTTTATTTTAGCATTTTCTTCAAATGATGTTCCTGTTTCTGCCGGAGGAATGTACTCAGGAAAATCTATTAAACTTAGGATATCAAGGTTTGGAGTAAGTTCATTTAAAATTGTTTTGATCTCTCTTATTTTATGGAGGTTTTTACTGGCGATCACTAACTGAAAGCTTCTAATATTATTTTGATCTAAAATTCCATTTTCCATTTTTTTTGCCTAAATTTTTGTGCACTTAAATAAAATATACAGAAAATAAGATATTTTGGAAACGGACTCTTTAATCAAGTACGCTTCTGATATCCGTTATTGTATAAGTTTTTGATTCATATTCAAATTTTTCGCCAATGGTTTTTCCAATAAGTTCTTTTGCTAGGTTAGATTGAAAAGATAAAATGTTTTTTTCAATATCAGCCTCAACCGGTCCTAAGATTGTAAAAGTAATTTTTTTGCCCTTCTCATCAGATGAACTTATTATTGTTCCTATACTTATTTTGTCGGTTTCAATAACATCTTTTGTTAATATTTTGATGTTATTTAGTAGGTCTGCATAGGTTTTTAAGGCAGTTTGAAGCCTTGCTCTTTTCTCCAAAGCTGCTTTATATTCAGCGTTTTCTCTTAAATCACCGAGCGCTCTTGCTTCTTCAATCTCTTTTGCGTTATCTAGCATTTCAATAGTTGATATGTGTGTGATTTTCTTTTTTAGGTCTAATAAGCCTTGCTCCGTTGCCCAAACAACTGTTTCTTCAACAATCTCATTTTTATAATCTGATAAATCAGGGAAAACAACTTTTGCAAGCGAGTGAATAATTTTAATATCATGATCATCTAAAATTCGACATTTTGTCGCTAAAAGTAAATACTCTTTTGCCTGATTTATATTTGCAATATTCATGATGTTTTGAATCATTTCATAGCGTTTTGCTGTAATTAGTGAGAGCATCTTTTTAGCAAGATCTTTGTACTCCGGTTTATTCTCTAAATAATCTAAGAGAATTAAAAAGCTTTCAAAATATTTGTTTTTTCCATCCTTATCAGCAAGAGGATAATCTCCCTCTTTTGCAAAAAAAGCTTTTTGAAAATACCACACAAACGCTGAAGGATATAATAGAGGATGCTCCGAGAGCTCTTTTATTTTATCTGTTAACTTATCGGCTTTAGTTTTCATTAGCTCTTGCAAGATGTAGTCTCTTAAAATGTTTTGCCCTAATGAGAAAAAAAGATCTAAAAATATAGCTTCCCAATCATTTTTGTACTTTCTAATAGAGATTAAAAAACGTTTTTTAAAACTAACAATAGCGATATCTTTTAAAATATCCATGGGAGATGAATTTTCTTTAATAATTTCATCGATTTTTATTAGCTCTTTGTCCACTTTTAAAGTATCTAATAAGAAATGAATTTGTATTTTTTCAGGTTCAGTTAAATCTTCATGTCCCAAAACATCGACAAGTTTGATTGTTAATGAATTTTTAAAATCTTCATTTTTTGTCATTTGTGGAAAATCTCTTAAAAAAGCGTGAATCATTTGAATGATTTCTTTGGGTTTGGGCTTAGCTTCTAAATTTTTATATAAAACCTCTTCGTGGTTTATCTCTTTCTCCCTTAATAAAAATGGTTCGCTTAACTTTTTAGGGGATTGAATTTTTTTGTCTTTTTTAATTTTTGATCTAGCATTTTGCCACCATCTATTCCACTGTTTAGAAGGAATTACTAAATCACAAATAGCCTCTTTAATATCAGCAGCATTTTGTGGCCCTAAATCTTTTATTAAAAGTTTGATTATCTCTATCGGATTTTCTTTTGTTTGTTTTTCTAAAAGATCAGGGTTGCCAAATCTTCTAGATAAAAAATGATCGTCTTTTAGAGGAACTAGGGTTTTTAAAGCATTTCCAAATGATAAGCTTTTATGTCCTACTACGTATTCAAATTCTAAACTCATCTCTTCTCTTAAAAGAGATAGATCTAAAATCTCGCCGGTGCCCCATCCTGCTTTATGAAAAACAAACTTGCCCTTTTTCATATGGGTTAAAAGCTCAAATTTACTAATGGCTCCTTGGAAGTTTTCTCTAGATCTAAGACCGATTAGTCTTATTTTTTCATTAAAAAGAGGGTCTTTTGAATATTTCTTTTTTAAATGTTCGTAAACTATAGATGCTAGCTCTGCATCGTTTTTATTTTGCAGGTCACAGATTAATTTTAATATTTCGTTTTTTTCATCTTCATCCTCTAGCTTTTCCCAAAGGAAAATAGTCCTGTTAACATGCTGACCAAAATCTTCCGCTAGATCTGATTCTTTTACCTCTAGAAGTAAACTTTTTAATTCTTCATAATTTACTTCATCGCTAAAACAGTACTCTTCGAAGATTTTTAAAAAGCCTTGATAATCATTTAACTTAATTTTTTCTATAAATTGTTTTAAATAGGTCATTTCTATCCTTAACTAGTTAAATTAATCCGTAAATTATCAGTATATGACAATTTTATATAATTTTCAAACAAAATATTTAAGATATAATTAAGGAATATTAAAGATATTTTTGGGTTTCATTAAAATAATTTTGCATAATATTTTATTTTTTGTTATAGTTTTTAGCTATTTATCTAAATTAAATAAATGAAAATATTTTTTTTATTAATATTTATATTATTTTTTATCTGTTTTGAAAACAGACTTTTTTGCACTGTTGATTCATATTTTGAACATTTAGACAAAATAAAGAAAGTTGAAGGAAAGATAAATAATAAGCTGCCTTTTACGTATAATCAAATGTGTCTAGGTGGTTATTTTGCTATGCCATCTGCAAAAACAAATGATCCTGGCACTTTTGCATTTTGTTATTCTAATAACTCGCCTTATCAGATTCTTAGTGCAAATTTTCAGTATTTTGATCGAGTAGAACTCTCTGGTAATTTTTGGATTTTTAAAAATGTATTAGAGCCAACTTTTGGAAAAATGGGATTCGGTGATGATGCTGATAGAGCTGCCAATATAAAATTTGTTCTACTTAAAAAAAAAGATGGTTTTGAGTTTTTACCTGAAATTGCTATTGGCTTAAATGACTTTTATGGATCAAAGAGGTTTTTTTCAAAATACGTTGTTGTAACAAAAGAGTTTTTTGATCAAAATTTTGAGGCATCTATCGGCTTTGGTGGAGGAAGGATTAAAGGTGTCTTTGCGGGCCTTTCATATTTCCCGTTTTTAAAAAAATCAAAGTATTTTAAAAACTTGAGCTTTTTAGCAGAGCTAGATGCAAACGATTATAAAAATAATAAAAGAGAACATCCAAAAGGTAGAGAGCAAAATTTTCCGATAAACGTAGGTCTTAATTTTTCCTTTTTAGATGTTTTTCAATTCTCAATGAACTCTCTTAGAGGCAGGAAACTAGCTGCTTCTTTAACCGCATCTTACAATATCGGAAAATCTAATGGGCTTTTTCCAAAATATCTAGACACTCCTGTTTTTTCAGATTTTAGAAATCTGGATTTCTCAAATCTAAATGAAGAAAAAGATTTTTCAAATAATCTAGCCTTAGCTTTTAAAGAAGAGGGACTAGATCTAATGAAGGTTTCTGTGTTTGTAGATTCTAATGATAATAAATGCCTAGCTTTAAAAATTATAAATCAACGATACAGAGATCAGAAAATTTTAAAATTAAGAATACAAAATGTTTTAAGTTTCTTTCCAATAGAAGCTTATTATAGCTCGGTTGTAAGAGTGGAATCTGAAGGTATAAATCTTCACGAATATGTATTTAAAAAAGAGTATTTAAATTCTTTTAAAGAAAAAAAAATGGGAAAATTTGAGCTAGATGCCTTAACTCAAATAAAGGATTATTCATTAAAGGAAGATGAAAGTTTTTCAAGAGTTGTATATCTCAGAAAAAAAAGCCCTTATTCTTTATCTGTTCGTCCAAAAGTGAATGCTTTTTTCGGAGCATGCAAAGGGAAATTTAAATATGACGCAGGCTTTTTAGCAAACCTAGATGGTTACTTATTCGATGAGCTTTATTATAATTTGCAGCTCAGCTACATAGCGAAACAAGCAAGCGCCCAGGTTGGAAGCAAGGATATTTACAACCCATCTCAAATTATCAATGTTAGATCAGATTTTGTAAAATATTTTGAAACTAACTCTTTTCATGTGGATACTGCTTTTATTCAAAAAAACTTCAATTTGAAAAAAGCCTTTTTTGCAAGAGTAGCTCTCGGTTATTTTGAAATAGCTTATGCCGGGCTTGCTTTAGAAACTCTATATTACCCAATAAATTCAAGTTTTGCTTTTTCATTAGAAGCTGCAAATGTCTATAAAAGGAAATATAGTGGGTTAAATTTACAAAAAAAAATAAGAAAATTTAATAATGATAAAGAGGAATTTGAAAGATTTATAGGGTTTCAATATTTTTTGAATTTATATTTTGATGTAAAACCGCTTGACTTAACGTTTAAAACATCTATAGGTCAGTTTTTAGCAAAAGATAAAGGTATTAAATTAGAGATTTTAAAATATTTTAAAAGTGGATTTGAGTTATCTACTTGGATAACTTTTACTGATAAAGTCGATATCGTTAACTCTAAGAGGTATTTCGATAAAGGATTTTCTTTTAGAATTCCTTTAGATCTTTTTATGAATAAGTCTTCTCGGAAAAGATTTAATTTTAAGATGTCTGAGTGGCTTAGAGACGTTGGTGCAAAATCTCAGACAGGTAAAGAATTGTACATGATCATTCATGATGAGAGAA
>JAAKFW010000210.1 GCA_011064905.1 Candidatus Anoxychlamydiales bacterium
CTAAGAAAAGCTTCTGCAGGAAGAAACAAGATCACATATTCTAAGGTATTATCAAACTTTGAAAAATACTCTTTGGAAGCTAGATCATTTATATGTTTTCTTAAATTTAGAGCATGCGATTTTAGTTTTAGAAGTTTGTGATCATCTTGTTTATCTTGAGCATCTAAATAACTATCTATTGGTGTTTTGGCATCGATAATGATTTGTCTATTTTTAGGGAGTCTAATTATTAGATCCGGTCTATATGTTTTATCATCTTTTGTAGTTGATTGTTGTTCAAAAAAATCACAGTTATTTAAAAGCCCAGCTAGCTCTACTACCCTTCTTAGGTGTATTTGTCCCCAGGAACCTCTAACATTTGGAGATTTTAAAGCTTTAGATAAATTATGCGTCTCTTCTCTTAAATAACGCTCAGATTGCACAAGCATCTCTATTTGTTTATTTAAAGCTTCATATGCACCTTGTCTTTGTTTTTCCACATTTTTAGTGTACTCATCTATTTTATTTATAGACTCTTTTACAGGATCTAAAACTTTTTCAAGTTCTTTTTGTTTATGATCGATATTTGCCTGAAACCCTAAATGATATTTTTCAAAATTTACTTTTGCAAGATCCATAAAGGATTTATTACTTTGCTGCATAATATCGAAAGAGAGGCTTTTAAAAGTCTTAGCCATATTTTTTTTAACTTGTTTCAAACTAAAAATTACGATAAGAGCTAAAACTATAAAAAAAACAGCTGTTGCTATAAGTAGATATATTAAATTCATCTTACTACTCCTTTGATAGAATCATAATAGAGATAATCTTAAAAAAAACCCAAAAAATGAATTTTTAAAAATTTAATTTATCATCATCATCATCGTCATCTGGATCAAAATCTTCAAGGGTTTTAGATTTCTTGCCAGCGATTAAGCGAATTAATGATAGGATAAAAGCTATTAAAATATAGCTCCAAGAAATGAAAGCAAAGGCAATAGAAAAATAGTGAAAAAAGCCATATAGGAAAAAAACAGCAATTAATACAGCTAAAAAAACCAAATGAAAAGATGGCATTCTAAAATTTAATCTTTTTAAAGATGGAAATTTCCATCTACTAACCATTAGATAACCCAAAACAATGTTTACAACAGTTAAAACAATGACTCTTAGAGGATTTGAGATGTCAAAAAGATTAGTTAAAAAAGGTGATAGTAAAAACAGATTTGTTGAAATAGCAACAGCAGCAGCGGCAGGTATTGGAAGGCCTGTAAAATTCTTTTTTTGAATAGACATTTCAACTAAGTTTCCTTTAGCTTCAATAGATTTCAGATTAAATCTAACAAGTCTAAGCATCCCACAAAGAGAATATATCATAGCGCCTGATGCTGCGACAAAAGAGAGATATGTTCCTTGGGTAAGCGACAGAGTTTTTAAAAGCAAAACAGAAGGTGCAACGCCAAAAGATATCGCATCAGCTAAGGAATCAAACATCAAACCAAAATCGCTCTGCGCTTTAAAGGCTCTCGCCACAGCGCCATCTACAAAATCAGCTAAAGCTACGAGCAGCAATAAAAAAACAGACTTTTGAACAAGCTCAAAATTGCCAGATCCCGGCTCGATCATATTGACTTTAAAAATAACAAAAAGACCAATAGCAAGTCCAAACGCTGTTATTATATTTGGTATTAAAGATATTCTTTTCATAATTCATAGCTCTTTCATTGGTTTAGTGAAAATGATACTAAATTAGGGATTTACTCTCTAACTATAATTATTAACCTTTTAAAAATTTTCAAATCTATAAAAATAAATAATTATTTTCATGCTATAATAAAAATAAAACGGATATCTTTATGGATGATATTGAATCTAACGACTTTACTATTAACCCTTTAGATAAGAAATCAAGGCAAATAGATCTTTTAAAACAAGAAATTGATGTAAATACGCAAGAGCAAGTTCTTGTAAATAAGAGAATTAGCCTGATTAAAGATACCTTTAAAATCATGCCAAACACTGATCCAGAGTATGCTCTTTTACTAACTCAGCTAGAGATGGATCAGATACAGTTAGACGAGCTGAAATTTAGAGAAAATGCTCTAAAATCACGCCTTCAAAATATTTTATAAACCCCTGTCCATCAATTGCTTACGCCGTAATAACATAATTATATTATAGTTTAAATTAAATGCATTTTCTGATATAATATTAACTTAATAAACCTAGGATTTTAATATGACTAGATATAATAAAAATGCAAATTCTTATGACACAACTTTAACAGAAGATGAGTTTGATCCGGAAGAAACCGATGAAGGTTTTGAAAAGGATCTAGAAGAAATTTTAGATCCGGAAGATGATTAAACTTTTTTATTTTTTCTATTAACTTTATAAAATATCATAATAATTTTCTTCTTAACTATTTTATTCTCAATAATCTACACTATTTCTTTCACGCGATCTAATAATTTAATATTATAAAATAAAAAAATTTATATAATGAAAATCAGAATAACAATATTGATAAAGGGTTTATTATGCCAAAAGCAATAAAAAAACGAAAAAAAG
>JAAKFW010000211.1 GCA_011064905.1 Candidatus Anoxychlamydiales bacterium
AAGTTTTAATTTTCGCCCATTCTCTGGTGCATAGGTTCGTACAGCTCCTGATTGAGCCGTAATACCATTTATCAAATTTATATTTGATAAATGGTATAACCTTCAAATTTATGGATAGATTCAAAACTCATAGGGTGTAAAAAAAGTGTTGATAAGTGGGCTTATCATAACACTTGTGCTGCCATTCGACAAGAAAAGCTTGACCTTCTTTTTTTATTTCGTTATAAGCTTGTTCGTTTTTAACAGTATAAACTATAACCAAGGAGTTTAATATGGCTACTCAAACTATCGGAACTTATGATTATTCAGTGGCGGGGAAAAACTTGCAAATAGTCTTTGAAAAAATGCATCTTGATAACCCTGCTAGAACAGATGTAATGAGAGCGTTTATATCTACTCCTCCTCCAAACGAAGAACTTGTTTCAAGGATTTTAGGAACGGATATTGTAATTGAGGGAGAGAGGAGAGCTCTTCCGTTGCCGCCGGAACATGATTGGATTCTTTCAACTCATGGAATAACGAAACAAGAAAATGTTATAAAATCCTTGTGCAACGGAAACAGAAGCATTACTTTGCTATGCGAGAACCCTAAGGACATTAATGAAATAACTAGTTTGAAGATTAACACATTTGTTATTGGCACTTGAAACGCTTTAAAACTGTTATTGCAACGCTTGTTTTTTAAAAAATAGGATTAAAAAGTTTAATTAGAGAACAAATCCATTACAAAACTATAAATCCGTATAAAAAACATTCATCATTGTTACAACGTCCATTTTTATCAGTATTTTTTTCACAATGAGGACAAGGGCCTTTCGTTTGCGTTTTGTTTGCAGCTAGCAAATTTATATTTTTATCTTTAATAACTTTTCCCTCTATATAATGACCATTTTTATTAAATTTAAGAAGAGGAAGTTGATAAAATTCTGCTCCATTCAGATTAATAAAAAGGCCTTGATTCGTTGAAATGATATTTTCAGGACGAATAAAAATCTTTTTTCCTTCAAATGCAGCTACGCAGTAGTTATGATTTTCAAAAATTTTATCGATCAAATGATGTTTGCAATATTGCATAGAAACTTTCTCAGCTTTCAATGAAATAACGTTTCCTAATAAAATCAAAATCAACAAACTAAACATTTTTTTCCTATTCATAATAAGCTTCTAAAATGGTTATAAATCAATCACTATAAAAATTTATAATATGTTATTATTCGGTCAGTTTTTTTTAAAGATAAACTTTTTACAAATTAGCTTGTTTGAAAGTCAAAGGCATTTCTATAATTGATTTAACCATTATTGCAGATGATAAAATTATGCACAACAAACTAAAAACTAAAATTACTACCTTGATAATATTTTTTCTTTTTTTTACTTCTTGTTCCCAATCCTCTAATAAGCAAGCCGAAAAGTTTAACCTTACAGTAGAAGAACACCTTTGGTTAGAAAAAATTTTTCGATATTTCATGCTTCACGAAACGGCAGTCTATACACTTGTAGGATCCAAACCTTTAACTGGAATGGTTCTTACTTATGATGAAATAACAGAAGAAACTTCTAGAGAACAAAATAAAGAAGAATATTTCTACTTTTTGCTAAATCGAAGCAATGAAAAAGATATGGAATTTTATAATAGCTTGTCTCCTTTAGAAAAAAAAGAAAAAGCTTATCTGATCAATGATAAAAATTTTATTTATAACATTGCAGATTTATGGGATAAATGGGAAAAGATACAAGATCGTTTTAATATTAAAAAAAAATTTCTTTTAGTGAAAAAAGAAAGGCCTAAAAATGAATGGAAAGATCTGTTCCCCGATTATAAGGCTATGTATGACATTTATTTTGTCGATGTATTTAAAACAGCTTTCGTAATTCAAGAAAACTATGAGCTATTCAAGCAAGCTGTTGGATATGATTTTGATCCTTTTAAAATAGTATTGGAGCTTGAAAATGAAAACTCTAATTTCTGGGACAAAATAACAGGAAAAGGTGCATGGCAATATTCTCATCTTTGGGGATTACTTTATGGCTTTGGCAAGGAAAATTCTTTTTTGCATCGTTGGAATAATAGACATATAAGACAAATTGATTGTGATGATAGAGAAAAGTATGTAGCTACAAGTATAAAAAAATGGAGCAGTAGTAAGAACAGACCTACATTCAGCGATAATAATGCATTTAATATTTCTAACTTTACCATTCCGATATTTTTTTCTTATACCGAAAACGATCCGATCGTCATTAAATATGAAATCGAAAGAAAAAAGATCAAGAAACTCTATAAAGGAAAAGATTTCGTATCCTTTACTTTAGAATTATTAACGAAAACATCTGATAAGTAAGTTTAGAGATACTGTCAAATGTTGTGTTTCAAGCCTGTTAGTCCACCCTTAAAATTTTCATAATTTATGCTACATTTTCAGTAACTTCAATACCGTCTATATACTTTGTTCCTGTAATAACTTTTTCTAATAAATTATAACCTTTTATTTTCATCCATCTTTTTTGAGCTGTTATTGCCAATTTATACACTAA
>JAAKFW010000212.1 GCA_011064905.1 Candidatus Anoxychlamydiales bacterium
ATTTCGTCTTACAGATAAAGAAATTTTTAAATTTGCAAAAATGAAAAAAAATGAAATCGAAGATTATATTTTTGAGTCTAAAGAAAAATCATTGAGATTGAGGTTAATCTACCTCTCTTATTTTAAAAATATAAATATGTGATATTTTCTTAAGGTTTTTTTAAACTATCATCTAAATTGTCCAACCAGCTCACTAAATCTTTTTCATTAGAAACCTTATCTTTATATATATCTAACACTAGATTATGAAGCGCAATAGCATTAAAGGATTTGTCATTTGAAATAGCCTTTTTTTGATGAGGCATTTTTATTATTAGAGGAACCAAGGCCTCTTTTCTTTGATTACATAAATCCGTTTCTTCTTTATTTAGTTTTGATAGAGTATTATCCCAAAAATCTTTTCTAAGCCAATGATCAGATGTTAAAATTAATGTTGATTCGTCCCAAATATTAGATTTTTGGAGTTCTAGTTTTATTTCTCTCAAAGTTTTATCCATAAGAATCAAATTTTCAGAATAAGAGCTTATTTTTTTTACTGTAAATTCCAGGTGGATGAGGGATAGAAAAATGAATGAAACAAAAATTAATATCTGTATTTTTCATGATTTTAAAAGCATTTTTTTTTATTCCAAAATATTGATTTGAACAAAAAGAAGATTCAAAAAAGCTTTGTAATGATTTGAATAATTTTACTTTGTGAAATGTTAATTTAGTTAGAGGGGCTGTTAAATAAAAGTCGATTATTTGATAAAATGTAAATGGGATATAGCTAAATAGATTTTTTTTATTAAAATATGAATATTTTTCAGTGCAATTCTTATTGAAAATTTTTTCATATGGATATAAACCTGCGGCAGATGAGTTAATTTCCATAGAGTGTAATTTTGAAAAAATATTTGATTCATGATGCCAAAAAGAAGCTTTTCCATCGGGAAAGTTTAATAGAAGGTTATTAAATCCAAGCACTTGAGAACTTACTATTTTTTTTCCAGTAGTGTAAGCTAGTATAGAAACAATTGTATTTGAACCTGGTTGAAAAGCTCGACTAACAGAAAAAGCTTTTTGTTTTAATTTATCAAATTCTTTTAGATCCACATTGTTGGGTCTTTTTTCGAAGCTAAGAAATTGGTCCCATTCATCAAATATTATCCAGATGACTTTTGGTTTATTATTTTTTAAAACTTGTACTTTTTCTTGCTTATAAGAAAAAAAACCAACAGAGGATTTGTAAATAAGAAATAATATAATAAGAAAAGTTGTGATAAAATTTAGAAGCATTTTAGGTTTTTTTATAAAAAGGACAATTGAAAAAATGAGTAAAACAGCAGTAGTTAGAGTAAGAAAAATAAAAATGTAGGGCTTCATATTATTTACAATAATTTTGAATACTGCTCTTAGAAAAAAAGCAAATGATATTAAAAAAACTGCATATGTTGAATATTTAAAAAGCTTGTTTTTTGAAAAAAGGGTTTTAGTTTTAAGTAGATAAAAAAAATAGGAGACACTCAAAATTGTTAAAATAGTTAAAATAATATTTAGGCGTAGGTATTCAAAATTTAGAAAGAAATTGAAATTACCAAATTGGGTAAAAGATGGACCTAAAACAATACTAGTTGAAAGTGAAAAGCAAGCTATAAAATCTTTTAATTTTTTTTTTCATTTTACCTCACGGTTCAAGCCCCTTTCCTTTAGGGAGGGGTGATTGACCTCTCTTATTTCAAAAAATGTGAGCAGCTAATATCTTGATTTGGTTTTCTTGAGTTATCATCTAAGTTATCTAGCCATGTTATTAAATCTTTTTCATTTGATACTTTATTGTTATATATATCTAGCACGAGATCATGAAGGGCTACTGCATTAAAAGCTTTATCATATGAAATAGACTTTTTTTGATTTGGCATTTTTATAATTAAGGGAATCAATGTTTCTTTTCTGTTTTTTAACATTTCACGTTCTTTATCGGTTACTGTTATAAGTTCATGAAAAATAGGATTGTCCCATTCTACTTGTCTATACCAATGATCAGATGTTAAAATTAGAGTTGTATTATCCCAAGATCCATCTTTTATTAAGGTGTTTTTAATATCTGCAATTGTTTTATCAACGAGCTGTAATTGATCTATATAGGAATTTATCTTGGTAGATATTTTTTGTTTTTTTGCATCATATATTATGGGCGGATGGGGAATAGAAAAATGAATAAAAGAAAAATTTATAGAGGAATCTGTAATTATTTCTTTTGCACGGGCTAGAATCACTTCATATAATAGAGAGCCCTCACATTTAACAATTTTAATAATGTGTTTTTTTATCCAATTGTATTTTTGCATAGTTAATTTATTTAAAGGGCGCAAAAAATAAAATAGAAACAGGTCTATATATCTTTGTTTAAGAGATCTCATAATAAATTTATTGTTGGGATAATATTTATTTTTGACTAAATAATTGTCATACATTCTATCATAAGGAAAAGCCCATCCTATTATTGCTGAATTGATATTTTCATTTTTTAATTTTGAAAAGATAGAG
>JAAKFW010000213.1 GCA_011064905.1 Candidatus Anoxychlamydiales bacterium
AAAAGAAAAATAGCTCTTTTTTTTTATTCTAGCTAAAATAGATTAAAAAAATAAAAAGGATTAAAAATGAGCTTTTCAACTCCAATGATGAAGCAGTGGAAATCTTTAAAGGATCAGAAAAAAGATGCGCTCTTACTATTTAGGTTAGGAGATTTTTATGAAGCTTTTTTAGAAGATGCTTATATAATTTCTAAAGAGCTCGATCTAACTTTAACAAAAAGACAAAACATCGCTATGTGCGGTGTTCCTCATCATGCTGGCGATGTTTATATCGATAGATTAATAGCAAAAGGTTTTAAAGTAGCAATAGCTGAGCAAGTAGAAGATCCTAAAAAAGCAAAAGGCCTAGTTAAAAGAGAGATCACTAAAATTTTATCGCCAGGGGTTATTTTCAACTCAAATCTTTTAAAAGCCAAATCAAATAACTTTTTTATATCTCTATCTCAAATTGGTTCTGTCTATGGACTTGCAATAATAGATCTATCAACTTCTGAGTTTAGTGCAATCGAAATCGATGATGAAAAAGAACTCATAAATGAGATATATAAGCTAAAACCATCTGAAATTTTAGTATCTCAAAAATTCAAAGATTCTAATCAAAATATTTTTGATAAACTTTTTATCGATTTAAAATTTTTGTTAACGGAGAAAGATAATTGGTATTTTGAGCATGAGATGGCGCTAGATATTTTATTAAATCATTTCAATACGTTTAGTTTAGATAGTTTTGGGCTAAAGGCAATGAGCTCTGCCATAAATGCTGCAGGCGCTATTATTACCTATTTAACCGAAGATCTATTTTTAAATTTAGATCATATAAAAACTATTAAAGCTGAAAATTTATCATCATATATGATGATCGATTATGCAACTGAAAAAAACCTTCAAATTACTAGCTCTTCTACTTTAAATGAAAACAGCACACTTTTAAATCTTTTAGATAAAACAAATACAGCTATGGGAGGAAGGCTAATAAAAAAATGGCTAAAACTTCCCTTAATAGATATTAATGAGATCAAAAAAAGACAAAACTCTGTTCAGGGCTTTTTAGATAATTTTGAAATAACCCTAAAAATCTCTACTTTTTTTGAATCTATCAAAGATCTTCAAAGACTTTTAATTAGAATAATAAACAAAAGCACGTCGCCAAGAGACTTAACTAATTTAAGAGAATCCATTAGAAAAATCCCTGATATAAAAACCCTTCTTAAAAACTTTAATCAAGATCTAATAAAAGATAATGAAAAAGATCTAAAAGATATAAAGGATCTTTTAGACCTTTTAGATGAAGCTCTCCAAGAGCTCCCCCCTATTAGACTATCTGATGGCAATGTCTTTAAACAAGGATACAATAAAGAATTAGATGAGTTAAAACAGATCTCTGAAAATAGTTTTAGCTGGTTAAATAACTATCAAAATGAGCTAAAAGAGCAAACAAACATCAAAACCCTAAAAGTTAAATACAATAAAATATTTGGTTATTTTATAGACGTTTCAAAGGCTCAAGCAGATAAAGTTCCAAAAGATTTTATAAGAAAACAAACGCTTGTCAATTCAGAGAGATTCATATCTGAAAAACTAAAAGTTTTTGAAGAAAAAATTCTATCTTCTGAGAGTAAAATTAAAGCTTTAGAAAATTCTCTTTTTTTAGATCTAAGAGAAAAGGTTTTAATGTTTTCATCAGATTTAGAAAAAATATCTAAGGCCTTAGCTAATTTAGATGTTTTAATCTCTTTTGCAAAAACAGCAAAAGCTAAAAATTTTATAATGCCTGAGATAGACAACTCAAATGTATTAGATATCAAAGATGGTCGCCATCCAATTATTGAAGATGCCCTTCCTACTGGAGAGTTCATTGCAAACGATACCTTTTTAGATAATGAAAACAATCAGCTCTATTTAATTACAGGACCTAATATGGCAGGAAAATCGACCTACATTAGACAAGTAGCTATCTTAGTTATAATGGCGCAAATAGGATCTTTTATCCCAGCTAAAACTGCAAAAATTGGAATTGTAGATAAAGTTTTTTCTAGAATTGGAGCGTCCGATGATTTAGCAAGAGGTCAGTCTACTTTTATGGTTGAAATGACAGAGACTGCAAATATTTTAAACAACACTACAGATAGATCACTTATCATTTTAGATGAAATCGGAAGAGGGACTTCTACCTATGATGGAATATCAATAGCCTGGGCAGTGATAGACTATCTAATTAATACAGAAGATAAAAAAGCAAAAACTCTTTTTGCAACGCACTATTTTGAGCTAACAGAGCTTGAAAACATTTTAAAAGGGGTCACTAACTACAACATTGCTATAAAAGAGACAGAGACAGAAATAGTTTTTTTAAGAAAAATAATAAAAGGCTTTGCTGATAAAAGCTATGGTATACATGTAGCAAAACTCGCTAACATGCCAGATGTCGTCATAGATAAAGCAAAAAAGATTTTAATTAATTTAGAGAAAAATGAAGCTAATGGAAATCCTGCTAAGATAAAAAAAACAAAAAGCAGAGATCAATTTATG
>JAAKFW010000214.1 GCA_011064905.1 Candidatus Anoxychlamydiales bacterium
TTTTTTTATATAAGAAATAGCTATTGGTAGAGATAGGATTTCTTTTACTTTTATCTTTTTTGTTTTATCTAGTTTTATTGAAATCTCATCTTGAGGCAACCTTTCAAAATGTATACAAGCAGCTTTTTCAGCATTAAATATCTTATATGATAAAAAACCATCCGCTGCATGAAAAGAAACTTTTATATTGCCATTTAAGAGATTTTGAGAAATCGCAAAATTTTTAACAGGCCCAACAAAATCTAAAAAGATTTTAAAATTTTTATCTGAATCTAGATCTTTAAAATGCAGTAGCCCTGGGCAGATTTGAACAAAATACCTTGAGTTCACAATCAAAAATTTTGCACCAATGCTATGCGAGATTATATTAAACTTTTGTTTTATTTTTATTTGCACAATTCACCTAAAATATATCCATCCATATTTTTAATAAGTTTGACTTTCTTTATATCATTAGCTTTTATCTCAAAACATTTAGCAACATGCACCAAAAGATAATTTAAAGTAGAGCCTACAAAATAATCTCCTTTAACGTTTTCAAATAAAACCTCCATCTTTCTTCCTATAAATTTTTCCCTTTTTGCAAAAGCTATTTCATTTGCACTTTTAGATAAGAGTTTCTTTCTTTTATCAACTTCAATTTTATCTACTTGATCTAAGAATTTTGCAGCTAAAGTATCTGGTCTTTTAGAATATGGAAAAAGATGCACTTTTGTAAATTCAGCTTCTTTCATGATATTTATTGTATTTTCAACATCATCAAAAGTCTCAGATGGAAACCCAACTATTAGATCTGTCATAAATGTAAAATCTTTATTTAGTGAGGTTAGTTTTTGTATCTTTTCTATAAAAACTTGAGTTGTATATTTTCTTCTCATTTTTTTTAAGATCTTATCAGAGCCGGATTGCAAGGAGATATGAAGATATTTACTCATTTTTTCAAAGTTTATCAAAACATCAATCATCTCATCTGTAATATCATGGGGATGAATAGACGACAATTTAATTCTTTTTACATCTTCAATTTCGTGAATCTTCTTTAAAAGATCTACAAAAGATATATCAGAGTTATATTCTCCTAAATTAATTCCTGTTAAAACAATTTCTTTATACCCATTATCTGTCAATTTTTCAATTTCGCTCAATATTTCCTCAGATTTTCTAGATCTAGATCTTCCCCTCGTAAAGGGAATGATGCAATAGCTGCAATATGAATCACAACCATCTTGAACTTTCACAAATGCTCTTGTATGATTATCAAAATTTTTTATTCTAAATTTCGGAACCACTCTATTCGGGAAGATCAAAGAGACTAAACTCTCTTTTTTAATATTTGGAATAATTATTATATGATCATCAATCTTATTTTTGACATCTTTTGAAATACATCCTGTAAAGTAAAATTTTGCATTTTTATTTCTCTTTATCAAAGATTTAATAGCATTTATAGACTTTTTATCAGCTGAGTTAGTCACAGAACATGCATTTACAATACAAATATCAGCACCATCATCTTTTGTCGAAACTAAACCAAGTGTTGTTAATTGATCAGAATATGCTTGAGATTCATATTGATTAACTTTGCAGCCAATTGTCAAAATATTAAATTTTTTTTTCATCAAACCCTTATAATAAATTGTTATTTAGTAAGAAATATACCAAAAACTAAAAAAAACAGCATGAAAAAAAATAAAAAATGTTTATAATACTTTACATATCAGAATAGTAAAAAAAAAATTACGAGGTTATATCATATGGATGTTACGATTCCAGTAGCGAAAATGTCTTTTATTCAATCAGCAATCTACATATTTTTCGTCTTCAACTCTATCGGTGAAATTCCAGTTTTTGTATCATTGCTAGCCAGATATAGCCACAAAAAACAAATTAAAATTATAGTTAGAGAGCTTCTTATTGCCTTGGTTGTACTTTTATGTTTTGCTTTTTTCGGGAAACGTATGCTTGAAGGCCTTCAAATCTCCACTTCTACAATAGGTATTGGAGGCGGTCTACTTTTAATCATTATAGCCCTAAATATGATCTTTCCAAAACTCGAGCATGCTAATAAAAAAGATTTACATGGTCATGAGCCTTTTATAATACCTCTTGCTATTCCAGGGCTAGCAGGTCCGGCTACTATCGCAGCTATGTTTATTTTATCTGCTCAAGTTGGCCCACTCGTTACATCTGGAGCTTTGTTCCTCGCTTGGATACCATCTTTAATTTTACTTCTTGCTGCCTCATTTATTAAAAGAGTCCTAGGCGATAAAGGCATTTTAGCTGTAGAGAAAATCGGTGGTATGATCATTATCTTACTCGGAATTGAAATGTTCACAAAAGGGATTATAGACGTTGTAAAAGTGAACTTTTTTAGCTAATTTTAAACTTTATTTGATAGAGTGGGTTGGGTCAATCACCCCTCCCTAAAGGACAATGTCGTCAAATTAAGAATATTCATATCACAAAGATCTCCGTCTGTTCATAGGGTATTTTTTGTTTCCCTTTTT
>JAAKFW010000215.1 GCA_011064905.1 Candidatus Anoxychlamydiales bacterium
GAAATTCTTCTTCTAAAGCTCTCCAAAAACCTAAAGCTCCATCTCCTATAGCCAATAATGGTTCTTTATTTAGCCCTCTTGTTTTTAGATCTTGTAATACTTCTTTCCATGACAGCTTGCTTTCTCTTTGCCCATCATGAATAGCTACTAGCTCTTTTTTTCCTTCAGGCGTTACTCCTACTATTACTAAAAGACATGGTCTATCACTGCGGGGAAAGCAAAAATGAAATACCAGATGAAGCTACTTTTTCTAGATCTTTTGCTGAACGATGTCTATTTAAAAATTCTGCTATTTTAACGATTGGTGTTTTTTGAGCCAAAAGTTTAAATAGTGTTTCTCTTTCATGTAGGGTAAGCCTACTGGCCATGATGTACCTCTTTTTGTTTGATAACTTTTGGTATATCATAGTTTTGTTTTTGATTGAAATAATTTATTTACTTTAACAATATCTTAACAATCTAATTATTATAACCTTACATAATGTCTCCATCAGATCTAAAATTAAAGTTACTTTTCCTTATAATTAATTTACATACATCTTATAATAATTTTTTTTTAATAAAACTTTTAACATAAAGGAAACATAAATATGTCAGTTAGCAATTATTCTTTAGGAAGTAAACCACCTATAACACCATCAAGCGAAACAACTTCTTCTACTTCTACTTTTCCTAGTAGTGAGGATGGAAAAATTACTGAATTATTTGCCACAACTCTAGGTAGTTCTTCATCAATTCCAGAAACAACTTTTAAAGATAACGTTGATACCATTAAAGCTATAAGTACGATTAAAGTTTTGGAAGCTATTGCTGCTAAAATTAAAGCCTCCCCTCCTGAACTTTCTTCAACTATGAAATACGATGAGTTATCTGATTATTCTAACAAGTGGCTTGATAAGAATAGTATCGCTATTTTAGACATTAAAAATTTAGATTTAAGTGGAAAAGCTCTAGAGTATTTACCTGATTCAATTGAAAAATTAAAGAATTTAACAATCCTTAATTTGCAAAACAATAAGATAACAAGTCTACCTAATTCAATTGGAAAGTTAACTAATTTAAGAATCCTTTGTTTGTGCTTCAATAAATTAGAAAGTGTACCTACTTCAATTAAACAGCTCGTGAATTTAACACACCTTTATTTGGAAAGAAATAAATTAAAAAGTCTACCTGATGATATATTTGATGACATGACAGAATTGACTACTGTTCATTTGAAGTTCAATGAATTTAGAAAACCTCCTACAGCAATAATAGAATTAGCAATGAAACTAAAATCAGAAATTAATGAAAATTGTCTTCTTGAAGAAAGAAAGATTCAATATGATGATCTGGCTAATGACTGTACTATCCTATAAAATTGATATACACATCGCAGTTCAAGAATTGGGTAAGGGCACGCGTTTGTAGGATGAACCAATTTTACAAAGATTTAGTATCTATTGGCAATCTTCCATTCGCTGAGATATTCCCAAAAATATACTCTAGAACTGCATTATATGCATCTTCATCTTCTTGATAAGCCAAAACTATATTTTTAAACTCTTTAAAATCCCCAAGATAATAAGGAGAGCCAAAGAAAAAAATTATGGTATTATCTGGGTCTAATATTTTTATTTTATCTAGTAACTTTTCTGTAACACACGATTCATATATGCTTAAGATCACCAAATTTTTTGAAGATAAATCTAGATGCCTTTCATAAATAGATTTGCAATCAATTCCCTGAAGTTCAAGTTTTTTTACTATAAAGCTCTGAGCTACATTTTGAGATGATGTTACGTATAAAACGTTATTATTTAGATCAACTGGTAAAAGTCCATCATTTTTATAAATAGTTAAAGCTTCTTCATAGAGCTTTTGTTTTAGTTTAAGTGCTTTTGAATTTAAAATGATATTTGGATCATATTCGGGAGTATGTCTATTTTCAAAAAGATTTAAATCTTCTTTAGCTTTCAAAATTTTTAAAACATGCTCATTTAGCTTTTCTTCATTTAACTCTTTTTCTAGATAAGCTTGTTTCAAAGCCATAAAAGCTTTTGGGAAAAAATCTAAAATAATTTCATCAACGCTTGCTTTTCCTATAGCGCCATAGAGTAAAATATCATTTCCAGCTATGTGAGAGAGCAAAGCTATCTCCCCGGCATGATAATATTTAGTAAGAGCTTTCATATTTAAAGCATCAGTAATTAAAAGATTTTTAAAACCTTTTTCTTTGATTAAGATATCTAAAATTTCTTTGCATAAAGTAGCTGGGAAATTAGATAATTTGGGAAATAAAACATGAGCTGTCATTATAGCTTTAGCATTTTTATTTATTAAAATATCGTATGGGTAAAACTCTATACTTTCCAATCTTCCTAAATTATGATATGCAATTGGTATATCTAAATGTGGATCGACAATAACATCACCAAGTCCAGGAAAATGTTTAGGACAAGCAATAATATTTTGATCTTGCATTCCTTGCATTAAAAGATTCGCTTTTTTAGCAACTATTTCTTT
>JAAKFW010000216.1 GCA_011064905.1 Candidatus Anoxychlamydiales bacterium
TGATAAAATCAAGATTATGAAAAGAAAAGCTTTAAAAAATCTTTATACCTGGAAAAACCAACTTAAAAGAAAACCTTTGCTTCTTATGGGAGCTAGACAAGTGGGGAAGACATTTTTATTAAAGCAATTTGGAGACGAAGAATATACAAATACAATTTATCTTAATTTTGAAGATAATCCCAGGCTCTGCAAACTTTTTGATGAAAGTTTAGACCCTAAAATAATATTGAAATCTTTGAGAATTGAAATGAACTCTGAAATAATAGAAGGAAAAACTCTTCTAATTTTTGACGAAATTCAAGAATGTCCAAATGCACTAAATAGTCTCAAATATTTTTATGAAAACGCTCCTAATCAGCATATTGTTGCAGCAGGCTCTTTACTTGGGGTTAAACTTGCCCACGTAAAAGGATTCCCTGTTGGGAAGGTTCAATTTTTGACGTTATATCCATTAAGTTTTTTAGAATTTCTTGAAGCTTTAAAAGAAACTCGAATAAAAAATTTTATTGAAGAGCTAAAAAACATAGAACCATTGCCTTTGAATTTGCATGAAAAATTATTAACATATTTCAAAGAATATTTATTTATTGGGGGCATGCCAGAAGCGGTTGTTGAATATATAGATTCACAAAATTTTTCTAAAGTTAGAGAAATACAAAATAATATTTTGAAAGCATACAGTTTAGATTTTGCTAAGCACGCTCCTAAAGAGCATATTATGAAAATTAACCAAGTATGGACCTCTATACCTAGTCAATTAGCAAAGGAAAATAAAAAATTCATTTATTCTGCAATTCGCACAGGAGCGAGAGCAAAAGATTTTGAAGTTGCTCTGCAATGGCTAGTTGAAGCCGGATTGATCAATAAGACTTCTTTGATTAGCACTCCAAAAATTCCTCTCACAGCATATGCAAACTTAAATATTTTTAAAATTTATCTAGTTGACGTGGGTTTACTTGGAGCTATGGCCAACCTTTCAGCAAAAACTCTTCTTCATAAAAACGAGCTTTTTCAAGAGTTTCGAGGTTCTTTAGCAGAAAATTATATCGCACAAGAACTTACGCATAGCCATTATTCCTTGTTTTATTGGACCAGCGAAGGCACGGCAGAACTGGATTTCATTATCGAACAAGATGGATTTATTTATCCTATAGAAGTCAAATCAGGAAATTCTACAAAGAAAAAAAGCCTAAAAGTTTACAATGATACTTATCATCCAAAATTGTCAATTCGATCTTCTCCTATGAACTTAAAAAAGAACGGCAACATTCTCAATTGCCCTTTATATCTCATTGAAAAGCTCCAATCATTGCTATAGACTGCAAGACATCGGTCTATTGATCATAAATAAAAAATTTCAAAATTTAATTTTAATGGTACATTCTTTGGGATTTGAATTTTATGTACATCCAATTCAAAAAGTTAGTTAATCATTTGTAAAACAATTTTTACAAAATTAATTTTTTGAGCTATTTACTTTTTATTAATGTTAGTATATGATGTTTAACTTATTAAAGCAGGAATACTATGGCCTCAGTAAAAAAGAAAAGAAAAGCAAAGATCGCAAAACACAAAAGAAAAAAAAGAAGAAGACGCGATCGTCATAAGAAAAAGAAATAAAAAATTTTATTTTTAATCTAAAAAATCCTTTATGTGGAAATATCCTATCAAATATGACGTTATAGTTGTTGGAGCAGGTCACGCTGGCTCCGAGGCTGCGCATGCTTCTAGTAAGATGGGAGCTAAAACTCTACTACTCACAATGAATTTAGATACTATTGCAAAAGCCAGTTGCAATCCCTCTATTGGGGGGATTGGGAAAGGGCATATTGTAAAAGAAATAGACGCTCTCGGCGGTATCATGGGCAAGATCGCGGATAAGACGGGAATTCATTTTAGGATGTTAAATGCATCCAAGGGATGGGCTGTTAGAGCGCCTAGAGCTCAAATCGATAAAGCCCATTACTCTTTAGAAATGAAAAAATTACTTGAAAACACCCCAAACTTAGAGTTAAAGCAATTTACTGTAAAAGATATTCTTTGTGAAAACGGCTGCGTTATAGGCGTTTCAACTATTGAGGGAGTGATATTTGAAGCTAAATCAGTAATATTATCATCTGGAACTTTTATGAAGGGGCTGATGCATATCGGCGATTCAAATTTTTCTGGAGGGAGATCGGGCGATCTAAGTTCAAATACTTTATCTACATCACTCAAAAATTTAGGATTTGAGATCAAAAGATTAAAAACGGGAACTCCCCCTAGAATTCATAAAAGAAGTATAGATTTTTCTAAATTAGAGGCCCAACACCCTGATGATAATGTAAGATTCTCATATGATGATGTAGAGCAAAAATTAAATTTTAAAGTTCCTTGTTACATCTCTTATACAACAAAAGAAACTATTGAAGTTGTAAAAAGGGATTTAGATAAATCGGCTCTATTTTCTGGTAAGATAGAAGGAGTGGGACCTAGATACTGCCCATCTATTGAAGATAA
>JAAKFW010000217.1 GCA_011064905.1 Candidatus Anoxychlamydiales bacterium
CCAGCTTGCGCTTGATCTTTTTTTCCGCCTCCTCCTCCATTTATTATTGGAGAGATCGCTTTTATAAGATCGTTTGCAAAAATGTTTTTATCTATTAAATCAGGGCTAATTTTAATATAAAATTGGCAACGACTATCTGTTTTACATGCAATTGCAACAACCGCTGATTTTACATTTTTTAAGAGCTTTTCAGAAACAGTTTTTAGATCTTTTGGATCTACTTCAACAATTTCAGTTATGACATTTATAGAGTTAATGTTCTCAACTTTTTTTGCTATTGTAGATATTAGATTTTTTAGCTCGTTTTGTTTAGATTGTTTAAGTGTTAAATATAGATTTTTATTCTCTTCTAATAAAAACGATATTTTATCCTCTATTCTATTAGCAGGGGTTTTTAAACTTAGAGCAATATTTTGCATTACATCTTCTGTGTCATATACAAAATCTTCAGCAGCTTCGCCTGTTATTGCTTCAATTCTTCTAACGCCTTGTGCAATTGAGTTTTCCTTGAAAATTCTAAAATAACCTATATTTCCAGTAAAATCTGTGTGAGATCCTCCGCAAAGCTCCTTTGATTCTCCCATCTCAATAACTCTTACAACATCTGAGTATTTCTCTCCAAAAATCTGTCTAATTGATTTATCTTTTTGAGCTTCTTCAAAAGGCATTTCAAAAGTTTTTACTTTTATGTTGTCTCTAATCTTTTCATTTACAAGTCTTTCAACTTCTCTAATTTCTTTTAAAGATAAAGCTTTATGATGATCGAAATCAAAACGAAATTTTTTATCATCGACTAAAGATCCGGCTTGTTTAATATGCTCTCCTAAAACCCTAGCTAATGCAAAATGAATTAAATGGGTAGATGAGTGATTAGCTTCTATTTTTTTTCTTCTTTCAATATCAATTTTAGCTATAACTCTATCAGCTTTTTTTAAAGTTCCTTGTATGAGCTTTCCAATGTGTATGATAACTCCAGGATATGGCGTTTGAGTATCCTCAACTTTGAAAATGTTGCTTCCAATAAAAATTTCACCCTTGTCTCCAATTTGTCCGCCCATCTCTGCATAAAATGGAGTTTTATCTAAAATTATAATTGCGCATTCATCTTTCTTGATCTCATCTGTAAATTTGTTTTTATCGACTATAGCTATAATTTTACTATCGATTTCAGAAGAGCTATGCCCTGCATATTCACATTGAGAGTGAGTTTTTGTGAAATCTTCGAAAAAGTTTTTATCAAAAGTATCTAAATGTTTTTCTTGTGCTTTTCTAGACCTATCTTTTGCTTGCATCTCTAAGGTATTGAATTTATTTAGATCGACATCTAAATGCTCATCTTTAGCGATAAGTAGAATCTCTTCTATCGGAAACCCATAGGTGTCTTTTAATTTAAATGCTTCTTCACCTAAAATTTTTCTATTATCTTTTTTTGCAAAACTTATCACTTCATGCATTAAAGAGCCGCCTCTTTTAAGAGTTTTTATAAAGGCTTCTTCTTCTAAAGTTAATATCTCAGCTGTTCTTTTCTCCGATGCTTTCAGCTCTGGGTAGTCTTCTCCCATAATAGATGTGAGTGTCGGAAGAAGCTTAGCTAAAAAAGGTTCTTTAAATTTTAAAACTTTTCCGTATCTCGCTGCTCTTCTGAGTATTTTTCTAAGTACGTATCCTCTTTCAATATTGCTCGGCATTATTCCATCAGCTATCGCAAACGCTAAACATCTAATGTGATCTGATATAACATGAAAAGCTGGTGAAAGATCACTGTTTTTTTCATCGTATTTTACTTTAGAAATACTCTCTATTTCATGAATTATCTCCTGGAAAATATCTGTTGCATAAACTGAATCTACACCCATTTTTATTGAGACAACTCTTTCTAATCCAGCTCCTGTATCTACTGATTGACTAGGAAGAGGGTTCATTTTACCGGAAAGATCTCTATTAAACTGCATGAAAACTAAATTCCAAAATTCTAAATATCTCTCTCCATTAGGATCATATATAGGGGATTTAGCATCAGAGTATTTATCTCCTCTATCATAGAGTAGCTCAGAGCAAGGACCGCACGGACCTACATCTCCCATAGCCCAGAAATTTTCTTCTTCGCCAAATCTAACAATTCTTTTTTCAGGAAGATACTTTTTCCAAAGCTCAAACGCTTCATCATCATCTGTGAAAACCGTTGCCCATATCTTTTCCGGATCAAATCCAAAAATATGCGTTGATACATCATATGCAAAGCTAATTGCCTCTTTTTTGAAATAATCACCAAATGAAAAGTTACCCAGCATCTCAAAAAAAGTGAGATGTCTAGATGTGAATCCTACATTTTCTAAGTCGTTATGTTTTCCTCCAGCTCTTATGCATTTTTGAGAAGAGGTGGCCCTTTTATACGATCTTTTGCTTTTTCCTAAAAAAACATCTTTGAATTGGTTCATCCCCGCATTTGTAAATAAAAGTGTTGGGTCATCAT
>JAAKFW010000218.1 GCA_011064905.1 Candidatus Anoxychlamydiales bacterium
TCTATAAATTTTGATTTTATTGTAGGATATTTTTCTAGTTTTTTTAATAATTGATTATTGTTCATTTTTTTGCCCCAAATTAAATTTAATCAATCATTATAGTCTATACGCTTTTTCTGTCATTCAACTAAAACTTTTAATTACACCCGAGATTACTTTTCTTTTAGCGAGTTTGGTGTAATTCTAATTTTTTCAATACACCTTTCATTTGAGATTAATACCTCAATTTCAAAATCTTCTAAATGGATCTTCCAACCCTTTGTTGGAATAGTTCCTGCTATATGAAAAATATAACCACCTATAGTCTCATATTCAACAGAATGTGGTATTTTTATTTTTAACTCATTTTCTAAATCAATAATACTCATTTTAGCATCTATAATGATGCTCCCGGAAGGGAGTTGCCAAAATTGCTTTTCCTCTTCAACATCATATTCATCTTCGATCTCTCCTACCATCTCTTCTAAAATATCTTCTATAGTAACGATCCCTTCAGTGCCGCCATATTCATTAACGATTATCGCCAAATGAATCTTTTTATTTTTAAATTCCTGAAATAGTTTTGATATCTTTTTATTCTCAGGAGCATAAATCATCGGTTTTACAATGCTTTCTATACTTTGATCTAAAATATCTTTATCGTCATAACTTTTTGAATACACTTTTAAAAGATCTTTATACATGAGCACCCCAATTAAATTATCAAGGTCTTCTCGATACACTGGAATGCGAGAGTAATTATCTTCTAACAGCTTTAAACATGCCTCTTTTATTGTTGTTTTTGCATCTAATACAAATATATCAACTCTCGGTATCATTATCTCTCTTGCAACTTTTTCTTTAAATGTAATGATCGATGCTATTGTATTTTGATCTGCTCTGGTTAAAGTTGTACTAAGCTCTGATGCTCTTATCATCTCTAAAATCTTTCCCTTAACAACTATAGGCTTTTTCTTTTCATCTTCTTTTTTAAACCTTTTTAAAATATATATTGATAAAGTCCAAAAAATAGAGGTAAAAACTAAAAATACTAGTATGTAAAGAGAGGAGATAAAAGCTAAAAACTTTAGCGCTTTTCTCCCGGAATTTCTAGTGATTAACCTTACAAAAAAATCTAAAACTAAAAAGAAAAAAACAATGATTAATGCAAATAAAAAAATGTAGCTACTATGCTTAATTTCTACCGTTGGAAAAATCATTAGTAAAAAGAAAAAAGCTGATATTGCATACAAAAGATATAAAAGATGTTTTGTAACACTCACTAATATATAAAATTTTTCCCAGCTTCCATTTAAAAGAAAGTTTTTCCAAAGAAAAACTAAGGATTTTAAAGTCTCTTTTGTTTGAAATTTTCCAAGCTTTAAAATAAGGACATTAAATGCAGTTAAAGAAAAGACTCCTATCAAAAATAAAATCAAAAAAAATAATGAATATATAAAATGAGGTGTAGTTTCCATTATCTATTTTTTAAAAATATTTTTTTCCTTTAATAAATTAAGATAATAATTTTCTTTTTTTCTCATTACCTTAACTTCTTCTTTATTAATATCATCATAGCCTATTAAATGCAAAATCGTATGTATAATATATAGTGCTAGCTCATGATACGGAGTGGTTTTAAACTCTTGAGCATTTTTTATAGCTAAGTCTGTGCAAATAAATGCCTCTCCTAAAATATGGAATCCAGCTGTTTTATTTCCTGGTCTATCTATAGGTTGAGTAATGCAATCTGTCTCTTCAGGATCATTAAACAATTTTAAATGTAGCTTCTTGATCTTCTTCTCATCAACGAAATGCAAAATAACTTCATCTGTTTTTATCTTCTCTTCTTTCAAGATAGCTTTTATTTGTTTTTCAACTAGCTTTTCTGAAACCTCTAAAGACGTTTGCTCATTTACTATGGTTACTTTCATATAACCCATAGTAATTTTTTGATATTAAACATTTTAAAGAATATATTCTCAAAAAAAAGATTTTTACGCTTCAATGTTACTCGGTGTTTTTGGAAGATTTGTCACTTTTTTGTTCTCGCCATCTTTCCATTTACCCAATTTTCTGAGTACATCAATCCTTTCAAATCTCTTTAATACATTTCTTTTTTCCCCACCTTTCGACGCTTTTCCATAGCTTGGATGTCTAGACATATCAAATCCTTTTTTTATTTAATTTTTGGGATAAAAGCTAAAGTATCACTCAAAGCATTTGCATGCTCTTTATAGCCTTTTTCTAACTTATCTTTTTTTGGCCCCGTCTTATTATAAGTAGGGGGTTTTCTCTTTTTCGGGTTTACGTGTCTTCTCTCTTCTTGCTTGCCCTGACGTGTCATTTTAAAAACTCCTTCAATTTTATAAAAATAGTATAAAATTATATCTAAAATCTTGCAAGAAATACTATTGATACACCTTAAATTTTAACACAAAACCTAAGTTCGTAAAAAAAATATTTTAATTAAAAAAAAATATTAA
>JAAKFW010000219.1 GCA_011064905.1 Candidatus Anoxychlamydiales bacterium
CTTGTATAAAATTTTTAAACATGTTTTTCTATTTATTTAAAAAGGAGTAAAATTATGTCTAACTACCAATTGCCGGATCTAAAATATGATTATGGTGATCTAGAGCCAATAATTACTGCTGAAATGCTTGAGATTCATCATAATAAACACCATAGAGCTTATGTAATTAAATTAAACGAAGCTTTAGAAAAATACCATGAAGCTGAAAAGAAAAAAGATGCTGAAAAGATGGTAGAGCTGCAAAGCGCTATTAAATTCAATGGTGGAGGACATATCAACCATTCTATTTTTTGGCAGATTCTAGCCCCTATTAAAGACGGTGGAGGGGACTTAAAAAAAGAGCACTCAGTATATAAAGCTATTGAAAAAGACTTTGGATCATTTGAAAAGTTTCAAGAGCTCTTAAATAGTAAATCAGCTACAGTTCAAGGCTCTGGTTGGGGCTGGCTTGGGTTTAACAGACAAAACAAATCTTTGGTAATTCAAACATGTCAAAACCATGATCTACTCAGTGCTAGAGGAATTTTCCCAATTTTTTGTATTGATGTATGGGAACACTCTTATTATTTGAAGTATAAAAATGTTAGAGCAGAGTATATAAAAGAAATTTGGAAAATTTTGAATTGGCAAGAAATTGAGAATCGCTATAAAAAAATTATTACTTGATAGCCAAAAGATTAATTATTTATTTGCATTTATTGTTTAAACGTTTGATTTTAAGAGACTTGAGCTATAATAATAAACTTGTTCTATTTCTTTAAATTAGGTAAAATAGTACTAAATTTAAAAGTAGTGGACTATGGGACTTTTTTCAAGATCAAAGCCAAAAATTAAGGTTGAAACAACCAAAAGAGATAGCTATAGCGGTTGGATTAAATGCTCAAATTGCTTGGATATGATTCATGCAAATGAGTTAAAAGACAACTTAAATTGCTGTCCAAAGTGTGATTATCACTATAGGCTTTCTGCAACTCAAAGAATGGATCTTATATTAGATGAGAATTCTTTTACTCCAATGTTTACAGATATAAAACCAAAAGATACTCTAAAATTTGTGGATACTCAAAAATATTCAAAAAGACTTAAAGCGGCCCAAGAGAAATCAAAAAATGATGAGGCAATAATTGTAGGTATTGGTAAAATTAATGATCAAAAAATTGCTATAGGGATTTTAGATTTTAGTTTTATGGCAGGTTCAATGGGATCAGTAGTTGGAGAAAAAATCACCCTTTTAATAGAATATGCAACCGAAAAAAAATTGCCATTAGTTATTGTATCTGCATCAGGTGGCGCTAGAATGCAAGAATCTATTTTATCTTTAATGCAGATGGCTAAAACATCGGCTGCTCTAACAAGGCTGCATAATGAGAATCTTTTATATCTATCAGTTTTAACAAATCCCACAACAGGTGGTGTTACAGCATCTTTTGCGTCTCTTGGTGATATAATAATAGCAGAGCCAAAAGCTTTGATTGCGTTCGCAGGACCTAGAGTTGTTGAACAAACTATAAATCAAAAACTTCCGGATGGCGCTCAAAAATCTGAGTTTTTATTAGCGAACGGAATGATCGATTTGATTGTAAAAAGAAGAGAATTAAAGAAAAAAATTTCTTTTTTTATTGATTTTTTTATGAATAATCCAAAAGATGTATCTAACGGCAAACAAAAAGGCAAACTAAAGCAGTTATTAAAAATGGCTGATAGAACGAAAGAAGACATAACTCTCAAATAAAAAAAGTAAATGAACAAAATCCAAGTTAATATAATTACAAAAAATGACTCAGATGATTTAATTCCTGTTTACGCTACTAAAGATGCGGCAGGAGCTGATTTAAAAGCAGATATTTTAGATGATATTGATCTATTGTCTCATGAATCTATATTAGTTCCAACCGGGATCTTTTTAGAAATACCCAAAGATTTTGAAGTTCAAATTAGGCCGAGAAGTTCTCTTGCCTTAAAACATAAAGTTACAGTTTTAAACTCTCCTGGTACTATTGATTCAGATTACCGTGGAGAAATTAAAGTTATTTTAATAAATCATTCAAATAAGACTTTTAAAATTACAAAAAAAATGAGAATTGGGCAGATGATATTAGCACCAATATACAAGGCTGAATTTATAAAAGTTGAAAAACTATCTATATCGAATCGAGGGGAGAGAGGCTTTGGCCATACTGGGACGCATTAAAAAAGCTAAAAGCTTTGCTGATTTTTTAAATCGGTTTAAAAAAAAATCAGAAATGAAAATTTCTGATTATTTAGATATTAATAATATTACTTTTTTAAAATCTAAAACTAGAAATGATACTATTTCTGAGTTGATAGATCTTTTAGAGAAATCAAAAGTTTTAAAAAATAGAGATCAATTTTATAAAAAAATTATCGAAAGAGAGAAAATTATCTCTACTGGAATCGGTATGGGCGTAGCTATTCCTCATGCTAAAATGAACAC
>JAAKFW010000022.1 GCA_011064905.1 Candidatus Anoxychlamydiales bacterium
ATAGCAAAACTTTATTTGAGTATTATAAAAGATGTTTTTTTAGGGATTATCACAAAGCCTTTTTATTTACATAAAACATCTATTTATTTTCAAAAAGCAGAAATTTCTCATAAAAAAATCCGTTTAATCACAAGATTCGGAAAGCAACTCTTAATGCCAGGGACTAATAGAGTTGCACCTAATTATATTAATAGTTCATTTGACACAAGAAAGATAGATTCAAAAATCAAAAGTTTACAAATAGTAAAAGATGAAAATAAACATTTAGAAATTCTTTCTCCAGCAAATTTCCCAAATGGTCTTTGTAGAGGCATGTGCGATTGGTTTAACTTTTTATATGAAAATACTAAACTCTCTTTTGCAAACAAACCCATTGAAGATCATCTCAAAGCTATAGCATCTCTATTTAGAGATGGAGCTCCAATAGAAGGCTTTTTGTGCCACTTGCATCCAGGAATAAATAAGATCAAAAGTAGTGTATATCCACTTTCTCATAATATACATGTTTTTGCGAAGCCATTAGATGTAAAAAAAGTTAAGACTTTCTTAAAAAAAATACCTTTAGGTTTTCATCACGTTTCGTTCAATAGACATGTTATTAATATTATAAAAGCTAGTAATGATTGTACGTATATCTGGGATCCAAATATGGGGTTAATTAAAATAAAGGATTTAAATTTTGAGGATGCTTTTTTTAATTATTTTGAGCAACTTGGTCGAACATATAATATAAAAGATGGTTTTATAATCCACTCACTTGAAAAGGATTTGCAACCGAATCTCAATAAAGCTAAGAAAATTTCTCCAGAAATTTTTATAATGAAAAAATCAAAAAATATAGAAAGTGCTTATGAGTATATATCAAAAAAGTCAAACCTGAGACGAAAAATTGAATTTCCAGCTATTTTAACTGCAAATTTTTTAAAGTTATTTTACAATGAGTTTAGAGAAAAAACAGTGAAAGAAATATTTGCTAAGGCATATAAAAAGTCTGATTATTTGCAAATACTTTGTGAAAATATTATTCTATCTCGTCAAGCTCTAGATCTAGCTTTTAAAACTGTCGTATAATTCATTAAAATTATAACCTTCATAATTGAATTTGTAAGATAGGAAATTCTTGCAGCTAAATGAATTCTTATACTAAGATGCATCCATACTATGGATGCATCTTAAGTGAAAAGTAAAAAGCCAAAAATTTCAAATAAAGAAAGATACAGAATCAATAAACTTCGCTTTTATGAAAAAGAACTAAAAAAGAAAGGCTATAAATATATTGCAGGTGTAGATGAGGTGGGAATAGGCCCCTTAGCCGGACCTGTAGTAGCAGCTGCTTGCATGCTTCTGGATAGATTAATCATTAAGGGAGTAGATGATTCTAAAAAAGTTACAGAAGATGAAAGAGTTAGAATTTACAATGAATTGATAAATAACAAAGATGTTGTTTACTCTCTTGGAATTGTTGAGGTTAAAATAATTGATCAGATAAATATTCATCAAGCGTCGCTGCTTGCTATGAAGCAAGCTATTTTAAATCTAAAAGTTAAACCTGACTATTTACTTTTCGATGGAAGAAACCATCCGATTATACCAATTGAATCTGAAGCTATTATAAAAGGAGATAGTTTATGTTTTTCTATTTCTTGCGCATCAATAATAGCAAAGGTTACAAGAGATAGGATAATGCAAGATTATCATCAAAAGTATCCTTTGTATGGCTTTAATCTACATAAAGGCTATGGAACTGAAAAACATAGAAAAGCTTTAATTGAGCATGGTCCCTCGGATATCCATAGAAAATCCTTCGAGAGCGTAAAAGTTTTGTCTTAATACTTTTGTATAACAGATAGATTGTGAATTTATATTTTGTTTATTTTTTATGTTTAAAATCTAATAAAAGATGACAAAAATCTGCTAAAATTATTGCAGAAAACCCATATAGAAAATGATCGCTTTTTAAAATAGCTATAAGCTCATTTCTTTTAAAAAAGGGTTTATCTAAAACATATAAAATCCCGTAGAAAAATCCTCCAAGCCATAAAACTCTAGTTGTAGTGCCTAAAATAAAGGAGTGAGAGATTCCTCTATGTTTAAAAATTAAAGAGTATCCTCGAAAGGGTAGGGTTAAAAAACCACGAATAGAGAAAAGCTTAATTTTATTTGTGATGTCTTGGTCTGGATTCATAAAAAGTGTTGCATATGCAAAACAGCTACTGAAGGTAATTATTAGATTTAATTGGGGGTGAAAAAAATACATGATCCCCCAAAGAAAAAGAGGAAGAGCTAAAAAGATATTAAATGTTGAATGTGTTTTATATTGCGCCATAAAAAAAAATACTAACATCTAATAACAATTTAAGATAAAGAATTTTTTAGTTTTTTTTTATTTTCGATTAGTATATTTTTTTTATCTCATTTAATAAGAAGAGGTAATTTATGAGTGTAGTAAAAGGATTTTCCGAATTATATCAAAAAGATATAAAACCTATGTTTAAGGACGGTTTTGCAAAAGCAAGAACAACGAGCAATTTTAAAAATAAAGTTGTTGAAATAATTAAAACAACAAACGAAGTCATAAAAATGATCATAGTACATTATCCAAAGACAGTTTTAATTGCAACTATTGCTAACGTAATATTCACTGTTTTGTTCCCTTCTATTGGAACCTTTATTAACTTAACTGTTAATGGCTTTTTTGTTCTTTGGCATTTCGATTACATGATCACTTCTATAAAAGAATATAGAGAAAATAAGAAATCCGAATGGTCTTCTTCCTATAATGAAAAAAAAGAATTAGAATTAAGAGTTTGTGGAAAAATTTTTGGTAGAGAATTTATAGATAGGGTGTCAGGCTTTTTTAGAGAAATAATCAAATAAAGATGTATTTCAAAAGCATCTTAAGAGATTTTTATCCAAGCTCAGGCTTTTTCTTAAAAAGTTTTGTTTTGATTTTGTCTATGATAGTTTGTAGTAAAATGTAGGTTACAGGTGTTAAATAAAGAGTTAAAATTTGAGAAATTATTAGCCCTCCTGTAATAACTAAACCGAGCGATTTTCTGCTTAGAGCAGAGGCTCCTCCTATTGTTAAGGCTATAGGAAGTGCTCCCATAAAAGCTGCAATACTTGTCATCATAATAGGACGAAAACGCACTAGACATGCATTATAAATTGCATCATGAGCAGATTGATGTTCTTTAAGGTTGTCATTAGCAAAATCTACCATCATAATACCGTTTTTCATAACAATTCCAATTAACAAAATAAGTCCAACGAATGAATATAGAGATAAGATTTGATTGAATATTAAAAGAACAAGAAGTCCTCCGAAGCCAGCTGGAGCTAAGGTGCTCATTACTGTTAGAGGATGAATGAAATTTTCATATAAAATACCTAAAATTACATAAATTACGAAAACAGTAATGATAAGCAAAATAGCTAAGTTCTGAAATGATTTTTTAAAAACATTAGCAGTTCCCTGAACCTCTGCTGAAATAGCTGTTGGTAGAGTAGTTTTAGATATTTTTTCTAAATTTTTTACAGCGGAGCTAAGTGGTAGATGGGATAAATTAAATGAGATAGTAGCCGATGGCATCCCATTTAAATGATTTACTGATAGAGGGCCTACGGTTTCATTTAATTTAACCACTTCTTGCATCGGAACTAAAGAGTTGTCATCTGATTTTATGTAGAGCTTAGAAATTGTTGATGGATCTTTATAATATGAGGGCAAGGTTTCCACAATAACGTCGTATTGATTGATATCAGAGTTAATTGTCGATATTTTTTTATCTGTATAACAATGCATTAAAAATCTTTCGATTTTTGCTGCTGAAATATTTAAAAATGATGCTTTATCTCTTAAAATTTCAAAATTTAGTTGAGGTTGGTTTATTTGAAGATCAGAAGATACTTGCGTAAATCCATGTATTTTTCTCATTTTTAAGAGCATTTCATTAGCGTAGTGATTTAGAGTATTTTGATCTAAAGAAGTTAGAGCATATTGATATAGAGCTTTTGCTTGAGTTCCTTCTTGTAGGTTTATTAGAGGTAGAGTTGAAACGTATGAATTTACGCCTGCAATTGGATAAAGATCTTTCATAAGAGAGTTAATTATCTTTTGAAAAGGCTTTCTTTTGTTATATGGTTTTAATTTAATAAAGAGAAGCCCTTCATTATCAGTTGAAGTAGATGCTGCAGCAACTAAGCTCTCTACCGCAGGGTTTTGCATTACAATATCAGAGATTGTTTTTTGATACTCAGCCATTTGATGAGGGGAAGTGCCATCTTGAGCTTCTGTATAACCCATTAAAAACCCCATATCTTCATCAGGCAAGAACTCTTTTGGTAAAAATTTAAATAGCAATAAAGCGCCTATTATGCAAAAAATACCAACTGAAATTACTGTTTTTTTATAATTTAAAACAATTTTCAAGGATTTTGCATAAAATCCAAGCATCTTATCGTTTAGTTTATTCGAAAATCTCTCAATTATATTTTTCTTTTTTTCTTTATCGTAGGGAGCAATAAATTTAGAACAAAGAAGAGGTGTAAGGGTAAGCGAAATTATTCCCGATATTAAAACAATTGTAGCAATTGTCAGAGCAAACTCCTGAAAAAGCCTACCGACGATGCCTCCCATAAAGATAAGAGGTATGAAAACCGATATTAAACAAATGGTCATCGATAAAACTGTAGAAGAAATTTCTTTAGATCCTTCTAAGGTTGCTTCTAAAGGCGTTTTCCCCATTTGAACATGCCTTACATTATTTTCTAATACAACAATCGCATCATCAATTAAAAATCCTATTGCTAAGGTAATAGCAAGCATAGATAAAATATCTATACTAAAATTTAAGAGGTACATAACTGCAAAAGTTCCAAAGATACTAATGGGAATAGTTAAGATTGGAATGAGAGTATTTAAAAATTTTCCTAAATATAAATAAATTATAACTACCACTAATATAAAAGCTATAATCAAAGTTAACTTGACGTCATTAACTGAATCAATAATAGTTTTAGATTTATCAAAAACACGATGAACTCTTAAAGAAGAGGGCAATTGTCTCATAATAGTTGGTAAGAGTTTATCTATTTCAGCTATTACTCTAACAGTATTTTGCCCGGGCTGTTTACGAACTGCCAAAACCACACATTTTACATCTTCTTTTTTATTTTTATAGTTAAGATAATATTTATCATCTTTTAAGCTATCTAGAGCTTTTCCTATTTGTGAAATTTTAACTATAGCCCCATCTTCAGATTTGATAACTATATTTTCGTATCCTTCAGCATCAAAAAGTTGACCATCTACATCAATGGTAAATTCATTTTTATCACCATATAATTTTCCGGTTGGTAATTCGACATTAGCTTCTGTTATGGACGTGGCAACATCGTTTATGTCAAGGTTCATACCCGCTAGCTTTTCTGGGTTTACTTGTATTCTAGCTGCATATGGTGAACCAAAGGTTTGTACCTGCGAGACTCCTTCTATCATTGTTAGTCTTTGGCCGATATTTGTATTAGCAAAATCATATAATTTTGATAGTGGCATAGAGGGAGAAGATATTGCTAAATACAAGATTGGAGTTGCTGTTGGGTTAACCTTATTGTATGTTGGATTATAAGGTAAATCAGGAGGAAGGTTAGGAGTTGCTCTATTTATTGCAGCTTCAACATCTAAAGAAGCTGTGTCCATGGATTTATCTAAGTTAAATTGTATAACTAAACTTGTCTTACCTAAAACACTATTTGAGGTAATATTATTGATTCCATCGATAGTCATGAACTCTCTTTCCAAGGGAGTAGCGCAGGTTGCTGCCATTGTTTGAGGATTGGATCCGGGATTTACAACAGTTACTAAAATGGTTGGATAATCAACATTTGGAAGGTCGCTTACAGGAAGAATCCTATAAGAAATGTAACCGAAGAGTAAAATAGATATCATGACAAGGACGGTCATTACAGGCTTTTTTATGAATAAAGAAGATATATTCATTTTTTACTCTTTAAGTTCAAAAACACTTGATCCATCAACGAGGTTTATTTGACCTTTTATTACAACTTTTTCATTTGCATTAACTCCAGAAAGAACAATTATATTATTATCAAATCGATTGCCAAGTTTTACTTTTCTCATTTCAACTCTCCCGTTTTTTTCAACAAATACAACTTTTCCATTAGGGGTTATCTGAATAGCTTGAAAAGGAACTATTATAGCTTTTTTTTGTATCGTTAATATGAGTCTTGTTTTAACAAATTCACCGGGAGTTAAGAGGTTGTCTGAATTTTTAAAAACAGCTTTTAATTTAATATTAGCAGATTTCTCATCAATTTCATTGTTGATAATATTAAGCTCACCTTCAATATCATTTTCTTTAGATTCGAAATTATCATGAGATACTAAAGTTTTTAAATAGGGTTGGTTTTTTTGATATTTTTTAATTAAATAAAGCTCATTTTGAGGAACTAGAAATGTTACATATATTGGTTGAACCTGCGTTATTGTTGTAAGAGACTCTGCTCCGTCTTGAGATATTAAATTTCCTAAATCAATATTTAAAATACCTATTTTTCCATTGATAGGAGAATGGATATAGCAATAATCTAGATTTGTTGTAGCCTTTTCAACGTCTGCTTGATTTTGATCGATAATAGCATCATATTTTTTTACATTCGTAATTAAGTTATCAAAGTATAACTCTGATATATATTCTTTCTTATAAAGAGGAGCATTTCTTGTGAGAGTATCTTTTGCTAAACTCAAAGTTGCTTTATTTTCTGCTAGAGTAGCATTAGCTTTTTGAAGAGTAGCAATATAATTTTTGGGATCTACAACGAATAAAAGATCTCCAATATTTACATCGCTTCCTTCTTTAAAATTAATATTTTCTAACTCACCTTCAATTCTAGATCTGATATCAACTTTAATAAATGCTTCGACATGCCCAATATTTTCTATGTATATGGGAGCGTCCATTTGTTTAGATAGAGAAGTAGCTACGGGAATCTTGATATCGATAGGCTTTTTTGTTTTTTTGTGACAAGAGGTAAATATAAAACAAATTAGTAAAAAAAATGAAACGGATTTTATATAAGATTTTTTCATGTTCTTGTTTTCTCACATTTGCAAATGGTTCCTGTTGAATAAGCTAAATCTGCTATTGATGAATACCACTCTTTTTTTCCTTGCACATATTTCTTCCTAGCATCTTGCAAAAAACTCTGAGCTGATAAAACATCTAAAATGTCATTAAGCCCCGCTTTATATTTTAAAATAGCAATATCATATCGTTTATTTGCTGTTTCTAAATATTCCTTGGTGTATTTTAGCGTTTCTGAAGCAATCTTTACCGAGAAGTGGGAGTTTGTAACTTCTTTAATAACTTCGAGTTCCATTTTTTGAAGATTAGCTTTTGCTTTTGCAAAATTTGCTTTTTGTTTTACAACTTCATTTTTATCATAAAAACCTTTAAATAGAGGGAATTTAAGCTTTAATAAAAAAGTATAGTGAAAGTCTTCTTGATGATGTTTTTGATAATAATCTTTGCCTAAATCAAAATCTGCTGTGATTGTTGGGAAAAATTGAGATTTTGCTAAATTTAGATTTGCTTGATTTTCTTCTAAATTTGCTTCAGATGCTAATAGATCAGGTCTATTTGTTTGAGCTTCAGTTATTAAACTATCCACACTTGTAAGAATAATGTCAGTTGAAACTTCTTCAGGAAATTTTTCTATTGAAATTTCTATATTTGCTGGGAGGCCAATATTATTTATTAAACTTGCATATGAAAATTGAATAGCTTTTTTTTGTTCAATGAAATTAATCTTTGTTTGTAAATAGTTAGTTCTTGCTTGGGTGATATCATCAATGGAGCCTGCTCCTGATTCAAACTTTACAAAAGCTGCATCTAGAGTTGTAGTTGCTGTATCTAAATCTTTATCTAATGCTAAAAGCTCAGCTTTTTGAAGTTCTAAATTATAATAATCATCCATAATAGTTTTTATAACACTCTGAATCTGTCTATTGTGGGTTAAATCAGCAAAATATAGCGCTTGGCGAGCTGCTATGGATGTATTTTTAATCTTTCCAAAATCAAAAACAGTATAAGTAATATTTACTTCAGGTGTATATGTTGTTTGGTTAAATGTTTGGGAAAATCCAGGTAGTACGTTAGACGATCTTTCTTTTTCATAACTTCCTTCAACATCTATTTCAGGAAAATATTTAGATAAACTCTGACCATAAGATGCTGCTTTTGATTTAGCTTCTGCCCAAGTCGCTTTTGTGTTGGGATTGTTTAACAGACCAATATCTATTAGCTCCGCTAAACTAAGATTTTCATTTTGCAAATTTTCAGGAATTATAGCTTCACAATATTTAGAGGTTATTAAAATGCTTTTATCTGCTTTTACCCAACTAGACTGAGGCGACGCAGGAGCTAGAGCTGTAGGATCTAAAACACCTTTTAAACATCCGGTTAATAAAAGCATTAAAATGAAAAGATATAAACGAATGATTTTCATAATTTTTGTTTTCTTCTTCCTATCTTTGTTAATAGTATTTTTTTAATTATTAAAGAAGTTTTTTTACTTAGAATCCCAATTTATTTAAATTTTGATATAGACAAAAGCATTTGCAGAAAATAACAAACTTTATCAGAAGGTTATGAGCGGTAAAAAAATAGTAGCTTTTGAAAGTAATTTAAGGGAAATTATCAGCTTGTAGCTAGATCTTTTTCTAAAGATTTGAGGTTACTAAAAGTAACTTTCAAGATTGGCAAATAAGTTTTAATATTGGTATATATATCATCTGCTAAAGATTCATCATATGTATGTGTGATTTGATTTCTATCTTTCATCATTTGAAGCCAAATTTTTTCATCATCAATTAATTTACCTTTATATGCTTCTTCAAAAATTTGGCGTGGAAAAACAGCTGTTTTTCCTTCATATTCTAAAAAAGCTTTTAAGGATTTCCAGAAAAGTTCAAATACAAATTCAAATCTTTGAATTGATGAATCGATATAAGCGCGATCTTTATCAATACCCTTAGAGAGCATAAATTCTAGCTTTTGTAGAGCTTTTTCTAATTTTTCTAGTTTATCATGTATTTTTTGAAGCATATTATTTCTTATAAAGTACAATTTTTTCTTTTTCAATTCTTTTTTTGAATTCAATATCTTTTATTTCATCATATCTAACAGTATCTACTTGCAAAAGAGTGTCTTTTTCTTCTATTACTTTTAAAATTTCAATCCAATCATCTTTTGATGCTTTTGGACAGATTATTGCAAGATCTATATCGGATCTTTCTTGATGTGCATCTCTAGCTCTAGAGCCATATAGCCAAATCTCATCGATAAAACTCATTTTTTTTAATTTATTTATAAATTCATAAGGAATTTTTTTTGAGATCATCTAAATCCAATGTAAAAATCATTTGCTAACAATCCAAATATATCAAAAATTCGCATCAAAAATCAAGCTTTGATAATTTGATGTTTTCGCTTATTAAGATAATATCCTTATGCATCTCTTGACATTTCTAAATTATTGCCTGATACTATTTTATATATGTGAAATGCTAATAAGGGTTTTAAATGATAAATTCTATGACAGGTTTTGGAGCCTCTTTAGTTGTTTCAAAAGTTGGAAAACTAACTCTAGAGATAACGACTATTAATAAAAGATTTTTGGAAGTGAATATTTTTCTTCCAAAAGTTTTTAGCTCTTTTGAAACAGAGATCAGAAAATATATATCTTCAAAAATCGTAAGAGGCCAGGTATCTTTAAAATTTGAGTTTTCACCTAGCGAAAAAAATATTTCCTCCATGCTTCCAAGCGCGGCTAATTTGAAAAGCTTAAAAATGGGATGGGAAAAATTATCTAAAGATTTGGGTTTTAAAAAAGATGAGATAACGCTAGAGTTTTTACTCTCCCAAACAAAATATATTCCTGAAGAGAAAATAAAAGATGTAGCTTCTCTAAAAAAAATGATTTTCGACTCAGCTGGAAAAGCTATCGACAGTGTTATTCAAATGAGAAAAAAAGAGGGTTTGGTAATTAAAGCAGATCTAGAGAAAAGAATAATTGCAATAAAAAAACAGCTATTATCCATTCAAAAAAAGGCGCCAATTACAAAGAAAAATTTTGAAAAAAGATTAAAAACAAAATTTGAAGATATTTTTAGAGATAAATCAGAAATTGAAGATAGGCTTTTAAAAGAGGTTGCTATTTTTGCAGATAAGATAGATATCACAGAAGAAATCCTCAGATTGGATAATCATCTTAAAGAGTTTTTATTGCTTTTAAAAGCGAAACAAACCTCTGTTGGCAGGAAACTAGAGTTCTTGCTTCAAGAATGTTTAAGAGAGGCAAATACCATTGCTTCTAAAGCGTCTGATGCAGATATCTCAAGAGCTGCTGTTGCAATAAAAGATGAAATCGAAAAAATTAAAGAACAGCTACAAAACATAGAGTGATTTTCATGAAACAAAAACTTTTGGGAAATCTAAAAAAGGGTTTATTTTTTATAATTAGTGCGCCTGCCGGAACTGGTAAAACAACACTAACTCGCATGTTAACAAAAGAGTTTAAACCGGTAATAGAGAGTGTCTCTTTTACATCAAGAGAACCAAGGAAAGATGAAAAAGAGGGTATTGACTATTTTTTTATAACCAAAGAAGAATTTGAAAAGAAGATTGAAGAGAATGGTTTTTTAGAGTATGCGAAGGTATTTGATCACTACTATGGGACATCCAAAACTTTTGTTGAGAAAAACTTAAATGAAAAAAAACATGTAGTTTTAGTGATAGATACTCAAGGAGCTATGAAATTAAAAAATAGAATTGAGTGTACATATATTTTTATTTCTCCCCCTAGCATTGATACATTAAAAGAGAGAATGAAAAAAAGAGCAGATATAGATGACAAGGAGATTGAAAAAAGACTTACTTGGGCAAATGAAGAGATGAAACAAATTGTCAATTATGATTATAATATAACAAATATGGATCTTGATAAATCCTATGAGGAGCTTAGATCTGTTTTTATTGCTGAAGAGCATAAAGTAAAAAATTTAAAATATTGGGAGTAAACCTTGAGAAAACCAACATATCTAACTAATGAAAGATTAAAATATAAGTTTAAAAGTTTTTTTGATTTATCGAACTTTGGTATTAAACTTGCAAAAGAAAGAATTGCAAGAGAAGAGTATGTAACGCTTGTTGAAGTTATCGATGAGCTCGTGAAACTACCAGATGAGTTTAAGCCAGAAGAATTTTAAAAATGAAAAAAAAAGTTCTTATAACGTCAGCGCTTCCATATGCTAATGGACCTATTCATTTTGGTCATATAGCTGGAGCTTACTTGCCTGCTGATGTATATGCTAGATTTGAAAGATTAAAAGGTAAAGATGTTTTATATATATGTGGATCTGATGAATACGGTGTTGCAATAACTCTAAGTGCTGAATTAGCAAATAGAACCCCTAAAGAACATGTTGATATTTATCATGAAATGATCAAAAACTTTTTTGAAAAACTAAACTTTTCTTTTGATCATTATTCTAGAACAACAACTGATATCCATAAAAAACTCTCTCAAGAGTTTTTTTTAGATTTATATAATAATGGGTATATAGAAGCGAAGACAGAAGATCATCTTTTTTCTGAAAAAGAAAACAAGTTTTTAGCAGATAGATATGTAATCGGTACTTGCCCAAAATGTGAATATGATAAAGCAAGAGGCGATGAGTGTCCAAAGTGCTCAAGAACTTTTGATGCTAAAGAATTAAAAAATCCAAGATCTAAGCTGACAAATTCCAAACTTATTTTAAAACCATCGAAGCATTGGTATATGAGATTTGATAAGTTTAAAGATAAGCTAACTACTTGGATAAAAGATAAAGACTGGAAAGATAACGTTTTAAATTTTTCAAAAGAATATATCAAAGATCTAAGAGAAAGAGCTATTACAAGAGATTCTACATGGGGCATTCCCGTGCCTTTAGATGAAGCCAAGGGTAAGGTTTTATATGTTTGGTTTGATGCTCCGATCGGTTATATCTCAGCTACAATGGAGTGGGCAGAAAAAATTGGTGAAAAAGAAAAATACAAAGATTACTGGTTTGATGAAAAAACAAAGCTAGTAAATTTCATAGGAAAAGATAACATTCCTTTTCATGCGGTTTTTTTTCCAGCTATGCTTATGGGGCAAAAAAAGCCATATAAGATTGTAGATGATCTTCCTGCTAATGAATTTTTAATGTTAGAAAAAAGGCAATTTTCAAAATCAGAGAAATGGTATATCGATCTAAAAACCTTTTTTGAAAAATTCACTACAGATCAAATTAGATTTTATTTAGCATCGATTGCACCAGAGACTCATGACTCTGATTTTTTATGGAAAGATTTTCAGATGCATTGCAACTCTGAGCTAGTTGGTAAATTTGGGAATTTTATTCATCGAACGCTTACTTTTATTCAGAGATTTGCAGATAAAAAAATACCAAAAAGTTATTCCCTAGATGCTATGGATCAAAAGTTTTTAGATGATATCAATAAAAGCATAACCGACATAGACATTGCTTATTCTAACTACAAACTTAGAAAAGCAACTCAAATAATTATGGAGCTATCTCAGATAGCTAATGTTTATTTCGATCATAAAAAACCTTGGGTTTTAGCTAAAGACGAATCAAAAAAAGAAGAGCTTTATACCTCACTTAATTTATGTTTAAAATGCATAAAAGCTCTAGCTTTGATGTCAAACCCAATAATTCCAACATCTTCTCAAAAAATATGGGAGATGATAGGAAATGTTACAAATCTATCTCAACAAAAATGGGATAGTGTAAAAAATTTGAGCCTAGAAGAGGGTAACAAGTTACCTCCTCCTGAGGTGATTTTTCAAAAAATAGAAGATGAAAAGGTGATAGAAGAGATGGATAAATTAAAAGAAAAATCTGATGATCAAAACATGCCTAAAAAATCTATTCAAGATCTAAAAAATGAGATCTCTTATAAGGATTTTGATAAAATCGATATGAGAGTTGGAAAGATAATTGAAGTAGAGAAAATAGAAAAAAGTGAAAA
>JAAKFW010000220.1 GCA_011064905.1 Candidatus Anoxychlamydiales bacterium
GCATATTAGACTTATTTTTAATATTTTTAAAATATTTATTTAGATAGACTGTTCATAGTCTTGCAAAATATATTCTTTTGCTTTTTCTATACCGATCTCTTTAAGATTTAAAGAACGAAAATTTGACTCTTTTTTAAACCAAGTGAACTGTCTTTTTACATATTTTTTAGAAGCTTTTTTAAATTCATCTATAAATGTAATTTTACCATCTAGAGTTTTATTGGAATTTAGATATTTTAAGCATTGCCTATATCCAATGGCTTGAGCTGCAGAGTAGTTACTTTCAAGACCTTGATTTTTGAGTTTTTCTACCTCGTCTATAAAACCATTTTTGATCATCTGATCACATCTTTTATCTACAAGCTCATAAATATCTTCTTTAGGATAATGTAAAAACCATAATCGATAATTATAAAGTGGTTTTTGATTTACATCTGGTTTTGGGATTTCGCTAACCTTTTTTTTCGTAATACTCATAATTTCTAGAGCTCTAACGATTTTATGTTTATCTCTATGAGTTATCGTTTTTGCATATTCAGGATCTAACATTTGGACTCTTTCATATAGCTCTTCTGCTCCTAATTTCTTAAGTTGCTCTTCTAGTTTTTCTCTAACTTCTTGATTAGAAGGAGGTCCTAAAGGGGGCCCATATAAAAATGCATGTATATAAAAACCGCTGCCACCGACAAGTATTGGAACTTTCCCTTTAAATAGAATTTGTCTACACGCTCTATGAGCTGTTCTATAAAATTCTGAAACATTAAAACTTTGGTTAATATCTTTGATATCTAACAAATGATGAACAATATTTTTTTGCTCATCTTTATTTGCTTTTGCAGTTCCGATATCCATTCCCTTATATACTTGCATAGAATCTGCTGAAATAATCTCGCCATTTAGAATCTGGGCTATTGAAATAGAAAGGGCTGTTTTACCAACAGCTGTTGGCCCGGCTATTACTATTACCTTTTTTTTAGCTATTTCATTTTGATTTTTTTTTCTAAGTGGCAGATACAGCTCGGAAATTTGGTCTTGTATATCATCAGTATTATAAAAAATACTCACAGATTTTTCTCTAAAATAGCCTCTTTTTCATTTTTATAAATATCTAAAATCTTATCAAAACCGGTTAACTTTATAATATCCATTACATCTTCTGTTACAGAAAAAATAGATAACCGTTTTTTATTTTCTTTATAACTTTTTGTAAAAGAGAGTAAAACTCTAAGCCCTGCGCTTGATAAATAATCGATATCTGAAAAATCTAATAAAATGGTCTCATGACCTTCTTTTAATAAAACATTTAATCTATTTTGAAGTAGAGATGATGATGATGCATCTAATCTACCAAGCAGTCTTAAGATGATGATTCTATCAATCTCTTCTGCTTTAATTTTTAATCCTAAAACCATTTAAAAACCTATTTGTTAAACTATAATTAGATTTACAAAAAATAAAATTTTTAACCAGTTTAAAAATCTATATTATCCTATTTTTTAAAAATCTATTCTATATCCCAAATGAACTTCATTTGTTATTCTTTGATGAGTTGCAAAGCTCGCCCCGTAAGATACGTTTAGAATTGAACAGTTATGAAATCTAAAGTCTAAAGCTGTTTTTAAACGAATGGTATTATCTGGATTTGGTTTAATTTTGACATTTCTCGAAATAGACGAGGTAGCAAGTTTAGTATCAAAAGTTGTTTTATCTCTTAAAACATCTGCAATGTAATTCACTTCTATTTGAGGAATAATCGCTCCAAAAGAAACTAAAAAAGTATTAGAAAAGTGAGCGCCTATCAAAGCTTCTAAAACATGGCTTTTTTGATCTTTTACATCCAAACGATTTACTATCTTTTCTTTTTCAACATACGAATTTATTTGGTTATAGAAATAACGAAGAGCCAAACTTGGAATTAATCTCATATTGTTGAATCTAAAACTTCTAGCTACTTTAGCTTGCGATGATAAAGAAAACCCATCCGGTGATGATTCATTTATTTTACTTCTATTTAAGAAACGATCCTTTTCAAAATCTACTAAAGAACCGCTAACAGCGCCTTCTATAAAAAACTTTTTCCACAGTTTTTGTATGTATGCACTTAAAATGTAATTATTAGAAGTTGTTTTGATTACGTGATCATCTGATTCAGACCATGAACGAAGATAATTAAAAAAACTGCCAATTACTATATTATTTTGAGTCCAATAATCAAAACCTACTAATGCACCAGATAAAGAATAAGGTCCTCCTCTAGTGTATGTACTAGTTTTAAAATGACCATGAAGATACTCACCTGAAAAATATGGTCTAGCTCCTTTTTTGTGACATGGACATAAGTTTTGATAATATCTCAAAATGCTTTGATCAAATAGTATATTTGATTGAAGGTGATTTGCTTGATTTATTAAATTATTACTAGAAAAAGCTGCAGTTGTTGTAGTAGGTACAGT
>JAAKFW010000221.1 GCA_011064905.1 Candidatus Anoxychlamydiales bacterium
ATCTAATCGCTCTTGATTATATGTTGCAACATGTATTGGAGTTAATTTTGAAACTGACATTTTTCTTTTATAACTATAATTTTAAGTAGCGCTCTCTTCTAAAGCAGTTTTTTGAATAATTTTGGATTTTTCCTCGAATCTTTTCGATAGTCTGTTTATAGAAATAATCCAAAGAGGGAATATTAAAATAATTATTCCAAAGATAATAGGAGAAGCTCCTAGAGTTGTTGTAAAAAACATTAAAAGAACTTGAAGCATTAAAGAGCTTCCAGATTTTCCAAGTCTAGATCCGATACCATCGATAGCAGATTTTCCCTGCAATTTTTCTTCGGCAGTCAGTGGTATAAAAGCCATCTCTTTTGTTTCATCAAATACAGTATATTTTAATGATCTAGAAAAAACATCTTGAACAGCTCCAAACATAACAGTTAATACAAGAGGAGAGAGTCCAAAAACGGTAATAGCTATATTTGAGCTTTCTGCATATTTCTTCATAAAGATAAAATAAAAGAATCCAAATCCAGATAACATTAAGGCCAATGGTGTGATTAAGGCTGTGAATCTCCATCCTAGCCTTCTAATTGAATTACCAGAGATGAAAAGAGAAGAGAAGACAGCAACTGCGCCGGTAATAAGAGTTATTTTACTTGTAAAAGCTGTAAAAGCTGAAGATGAAGGATATAACTCTTTGATTTGGGATTTCCAAAGAACTTCAACTAAATTTATTAATATGTTGTAACACAAAACGATTAGGGTAATGAATAAAACATATTTTGATTTAATAGCGTAGGTAATGCTTTTTACAAAAGAAATTTTTTGTTTACCTTTTTTCTTTGTATCTCCTCCGAGGAGATATCTTTTTGGGTAAAAATATACGTGAAGGTATCGATATAAAGACATTATTATCATGCCGCAAACTATAGCTGTTAAAATAAAAATTAACAGAGATTGATCCCAAGGAGTTTTAGAGCCACAGAATTTAGCAAGAGAGTGTACGGAAGAGGTAGAAAGAGCTTGAGCTGCTAGATATTGACCTAAAAAGCCGGAGACAACTCCAGCAGAATTTCTAGCGACTCCAAGCAGTGAGTAATATCTTTTAGCTTCATGTATAGAGAGAACATCGACCACAAAAATCCAAAGTAGTAAAGAGAGCATGATAGTAGACCAAGATTCTGCCATGATATAAAATAGAGAAAAATGCCAATATCTAATCATTGAAACAAATCCTTTAAAACCAAGAGGCAATTTCGTTGCCAAAAGATCAGCTGTAGAGTTTAAATTAAAGATTTCAGCATTGGGGTAGATCACAAATATAAAGAAGGCAAAAAAAACTAAAAACACACTCATTATTACATAAAAAATATTTTCTCTATTAAATTTAGAAGAGAGTTTGGTAAATAAAAAAGTAAGTATGATTGCGGAGGGCAGGATTGCCCAGACCTTTAAAAAGGGGATTGCTTCTGCTCCTGATTGAGGAGCTGTAATTATTAAGGTATCTTTTAATATTTTGAATATGTGGTAGTTAAATGCGATTAAAAAGAAAAGAACCATCATCGGAATGAACCTAGTTAGTTCATCTCGCCTAATTGGCCAGAGAAGAGATCGAATTTTTCCAAAATCCGAATCCATCTTACCTTAACCTTATGCTTGCTTTTGCAAGCCTTATAAATTTGATGCTTTTGGGTTTAATAAAGCCCCCTTAGATGTAATAGCGTTATATTCCCGCAATTAAAATAACTTTTTTTGTATTATTGGTCAATAATAAAAAAATATTTTAATTATAAAAATTTTATATTATTGAACATATATAGATGGGAAGTTAGAATATTGCTTGAGATGAGCATTTGTTAGCTTCTTATAAACCCTCTAGCAAAAAAGGGAGTATTTTATGAAAACACCTTTTACATTCAAAAAAATTGGTATTATTATATTAAATAGTTCTTTAATAGTTTTCTCTTCCTATTTCATACTTCACTCTGAAAGACTACAAGAAAAGATGTCTCCAAAAAAATTTTGGCAAAAGAAAATTAATATTTTGAATACTGAGTTAAAAAACGATGATATTAAATTAAAAAATTTAAAGCTAGATTTAGAAAAAGAATTGGCGCTGAGTACATACACGGAGAAACAAGCTAAAATTAAAGCAGAAGAGATAAATGAAAATCCACATGATATCTATTTTGAAATGCAAGATGAACATTTAAAAAAAGTAGATGATATGAAAAATCAAATAAATCTTTTAACAAAAGATGAAGAAAAAATTAAAACTGATTTAGAAAATGCTTATAGTAGAGTGAATTCTATAAAAAATTAATTAATTAGATCTTCAAAGGCTTTTGTAATCTCAGATTCAATATTTTCCTCACTTATATTTTTAAACGCATCTACTTCAAATCTCAGGTTTTTATTAGGGTTATTTATTTTGCC
>JAAKFW010000222.1 GCA_011064905.1 Candidatus Anoxychlamydiales bacterium
CACTGTTAGCATTACTAGTTACAGTTCTCGTTGTTGCAGCGATTAAAGTATTGTGAATTAAAAGAATAGCAAAACAGATATACGATAATATTTTCATTTAAAATGGTTTTCTTTATTTTTAACTTTCATTTTTTGATGTTATCACTTATAAAATTTTACTTTCAAGCAAGAACCTATCAGAGGCAATTGCGCTGCACGTAATTTTTGAAAATTTAACATTTCTTTGTTGCTTTTGCTACCTGCGGATAGACCTCTCCTGCTATAAGTGTTTTTTGTCCTTTTTTTTATGCTACGTTAACCATACTCTGCATTTTATCTAGTTTGTTTTCTTTTATCCTTTCAAGAGCCATTGAAAGCATTACTACAAAAGAAAGGCCCCTTCGTAGCTTCATTTTTTTGAGCCCTCTTATGTAATGTTTTTCAAAACCGAAAAATTCATCAAGTATACCGTTTAGTCTTTCAATTGAAGTTCGAGTTTTATATAAGATTATCTTTTCTGGTTTATCAAATAAGAAAATTTGAAAAGTTTTCAAAACTTTCAGAAAATCTTAAATCAAGAACAAATGTAATAATCATTCATGATAGATAATTCAAAAAAACTTAAATATAAATTTTAAAACTAATAAAAAAGTATATTTTTTATGTCTTTTTCTTTATTTTTATAAAAATTATCTCTATATGTTTGGTTAGGGCGGGGTTATGAAAAAAAAGCTTATAGATATTTATGCAGTTCAAACGAAAGTTATTTTTTTTCCGTTTGTAAAGGCAATTAAAAGATATAAGCTTAAATTTTTCAAAGACGATATACTAGCTGCTATCTCTGTTGCCCTTTTAGCTATTCCACAGGCTATTGCTTACTCTCTTTTAGCTGATCTTCCAGTGCTTGCCGGAATATTTTCTGCAATTTTTGGATCTATTTTTACTGGAGCTTTTGGATCTTCTCGGCATTTAGTGGCGGGACCCTCTACTGGTGTTGCAATTTTAATTCAGATGATTATTGCAAATATTATGTTTGTTCATTTCCCCGAGGCTATCGGGGCTCAAAAAGAGATGATTGTTTTAAATCTATTGATGTTTTTAGTTTTTATTGTTGGAGTAATTCAGTTAGCATTTGGATTTTTAAATTTAGGAAAACTACTTCAGTTTGTTTCAAGATCAGTGATTTTAGGTTATTTTGCGGGAGTTGGAGTTGCTATTATTATAAATCAGCTATATTACCTTTTTGGTTTAAGCTCTAGCACTTTTTCTCCATCTGCTGTGATGAAAGCTTACTTTTTTATACTTCATATTGCGGAGATTAATATTATAGCTCTTATTATCGGACTTTTGAGTATTACGGTTTTACTCTTACTTAAATGGAAATATAAAAAATTTCCAAGTGCTCTTGTTATGGTAATTGCTATTAGTGTTTTAGTGTATTTTTTGAACTTTTTATTAAAAAAAACTGATCTAAAAGTACCTGTTTTAGTGGATCTTGGCATGACAAATATTCCAAAAATAAGATTAGTTTTACCATTTTTAGATTTTAAACTTTTGTATATTTTATTTTTTCCAGCTTTAGCTGTAGCTCTTTTATCTATCTTAGAGGTCTCTTCTATATCAAAAGGAATAGCCTCAAAAAGTGGACAAAAAATTAGATCGAATCAGGAAGTTTTTGGAGTAGGCCTATCTAATTTGATACTCTCATTTTTTTATTCCGCTATGCCGTCATCTGCTAGCGTCTCTAGAACCACTCTAAACTATCAAATAGGGGCTAAAACTAGATTTGCAGCTATCTATAGCGGTGTTATCATAGCTGTCTTAATTTTCTTCTTCTGGCCCTTTGTAAAACATGTTCCTTTAACAGCTCTTGCTGCTATTTTAATTGTGATGGTTCTATCAGTTGTTGAGATAAGACACGTAAAACTATGTTTTAGAGCAGGAATAGGGGACGCTGTAGTGTTTTCTTTAACTATGGCATCTTGTTTAGTATTTCGTTTGGATATCGCTTTTTTTATTGGGATTATCATTTCTATTGTTTTTTATTTAAGAAGAGCTGCTGTTCCAAATTTAATCGAGTATGCTTTTGATAAAAAGGGGAACCTATCAGTTGTAACTCCTAAAAGAGAAACACATAGAAAAATTAGAATTATAGGTATTGCCGGAGAGCTTTTTTTTGCAGCGGTTGATTTGGTGCAAAATACACTTCAAAAAATGATAAAAGAAAAAGATATTAAGGTTATTATTTTAAGACTTCAAAATATCTATCATGTAGATGCATCTATTTGTTTATCAATACTTAGATTAAATGATTATTTGAAATCAAAAAATAAATATCTACTTATCTGTGGTGTAACTCAAGAGGTTTTACATATTTTTATAAAAACAGGTATTGTAAAACAACTTGGCAGGGATAAAGTATTCTTAACTCACGAAGTAAAGCCTCA
>JAAKFW010000223.1 GCA_011064905.1 Candidatus Anoxychlamydiales bacterium
ATATGATAATAAACAAGAAATTGGAGCTTTTGATAAAAATGGTTATTCAAAAAATCTAAAGATTTTAAGTTATTATCCAAATAACTCTTTTTCAAAAGCAATAGCCATTGAAATAGCAGGATCTTCATATCTTCCGATTTTTGATATTCAGGGTAATATTATAAAGCTTATAAATTCATGGGGATCTGTAAAACAAAAATATGATTATACAAGTTTTGGAGAAAAGTTAAGTGAAGAGAGTTTAGAAAATCCTTGGCAATATCAAGCTAAAAGATTTGATTCAGAGCTTGATTTAATTTATTTTGGAAAAAGATATTAGGATCCTCAAATTGCAAGATGGACAAGTGTAGATCCTGCAGGATTTGTTGATGGCCTTAATTTATATAATTATTTAAAAAATAATCCTTTTAAATATTTCGATCCGGAGGGAGATTTTGCTATTGTAAAGTGGACCCCATTGTCAAGACCGATTATTCATTATTATTCCTTTAACAATATTTGAATATCCTGTCCGCGCACTCTTCCTTCTTACGATTGTTTTGTAAAGCCTCTACTTCTAAACTAAATTTTCTTCCTTCCACTGCGATGACCTTCTTGTATGCCTTCTAATCCATTTTTTATAAATCGTAATAACCATTTACGTAGAGATGTAAGGCTAATCTTAAACATATTTATCACTACCATCTTTTTCTTTCCTGCCTGGAGATGTCCTAACGCAAGCACACGAATACGTGTTCTTGGATGTGATTCTTTTGTGACGAGTCGAAAAAAATAAACTCCATTAAGTTGAGATGGTTCATCTTGTTTTTTACTCATTTTGCACCATTTTGGGTTATAAAAAAAAGATAACTATAAAATAAAATTTATATTTGATAAATGGTATTATTATAAAAATTTCAATTAAATAATAAGATTTTAAAATAATTTGTTGGCAATAGTCTTTGTAAAAAAAATGAATTGTGATAGTTTGATTTTTAATGGGTTAGGAAGATGAAAGACAAGTCAATTAAAATAATTAGTATAGGTTTGATATGTTATTTTATGGGCATGTCTTGGACAGCTCTTCCAATAATATCAAATCCTCTTTTTATGGGAGGTATTTCTAAATCAGAATATTCGATATTAACATTTGCTCTAGTCTTTGCCGGGCTTATTTTTTCTAGTATTGCTGGGGTTTTTGGAAGAGTTAAAGGATTAAAAAATGTCTTGGTTTCAGGGGTATTGCTTTGCTCTATCGCTATGGGTTTATATGCTTTAGGTTATTATCAAGTTAAGAATCTCTATAGCCTACTTCTAATAGGACAATTTATTTTAGGTTTAGGTATCACCTCTATTTTAACTTCTCTGACGGCTTATCTATCTTTATATTTACCAAAAGCAACTGCAATGATTTTAACAGGAATATTTGCTTGTATCAATTTTGGGGGGGTTAGTAGCCCAATTTTTTTCAATTTATTATCAAATAAATGGGGAATTAACTGTTTAATCATCGCTGCAGCATTTTTCATCTTATTTTTTTTAGCTTTAAAAGTACTGCCAGTTGTAAAAAATCCATATATTGAATCTAAAAGCAAAAAAAGCATTTTTAAAAAAGAATTTCATCTTTTTTGGATGTTTTTTCTAACAATTGTCCTATTTACTATTTGTGAGCTTGTCTACGCTTATTGGGGGATCATCTATCTGAACTTATATAAGAAATTAGATTTAAGTCTCTCAAGATTTAGTTTATCTTTTTATTGGGCGGCAGCTGGCATTACTCAGCTAACTATTTGTTGGCTACTAAAGTATATAGCTCCTAAGTATTTTTATCGCGCTTTGCCCATTTTATTAGCTTCAGGATTTTTGGGAATGGTTTTCTTTAAAGGACTAACTAGCATAATAATTTCTTTTGTGATCGGTGGAATGGGAGTTTCTGCTTTTGTTGCACTTTCAATGAATTTTGTTGAACAGGATTTTAAACAAATTGCCGAAGTAGCTTCCGGAATCATGTTTATGGGGTATTTTTTAGGATATCTAATAGGATCATTAGCTATTGCTGAGATAATTAAATTTATCGATTTATCCAAAATCTTTTTGTTTAGTGGATTTATAGCAATAATTATTGAAATTTTCACTTTCTATCTAATCAAAAAATCAAAAATACCTAAAAGTTATCATTGATCTTCATCTTTTCCTCTAAAAGGGGGAGTTTTTATAAGAAAATGAGCTACCTATTATAACAATAAAGATCAAAAGAGTGATTAGAATTAACCATTTTTTTAAGTCTTTTTTTTAATTACTCGATCTCATAAAATCAGTTTTTTTGAAATCTATGAGGCACGCTGTATTTAACATGCTGGTGATCAAATATTTACGTTTTGAAAATTGGGAATTGTGAAAATTTTGGATATATTAATATTAAAAATTTGTTTATGACAAAA
>JAAKFW010000224.1 GCA_011064905.1 Candidatus Anoxychlamydiales bacterium
GTGGTTTTGCTTTTGAAGCTATAGATAAAGAGAATAAAGCTATAGTTCGGGTTTATTCTGCGCATTTGGAATATTCTCTAAATGATTCAAAGCCAAGTGCTCAAGAAATAAAAGCAAGAAAAGAAGAAATAGATTTAATTATCAAAGATATAAAAAGTAGTAAAGTTTTTAATATGCCTGTAATTCTAACAGGAGATTTAAATTTTTCTGAAAAAGAGTATGATAAAACTGATCTTATTGAGTGTTTTCAAAAAACAACTGTAAGTACAAATGGCACTTGGAGAAGCGATAAATTTATTAAAAAACTATGGAATGAAAAGCCAAATGATAAAACAGGCAAAGAAGAAGAATCATTTGATCTAGATCATACTTTTATATTAAAAAAATCACCTAAAGATTTAATAGATCAACCAAATTACGTAGTTGAAACTAAAATAATTCCAAGTTTTGATGAGAAAGCTGAAATATTATCTGCTCTATCAGATCATCATGCTATGGAAACAACAATTACATTAACTTCGTGATTTGTTTAGAAAAAAGATTCTCTTTTAATAGAAATAGTATTAGCATCATTTTCTTTTATTAATAATCAGAGTAGAACATGTCTAGCGTACACCTCCCAAAAGCTTTAAGTTCATATGATGAATATGCAAAATTTATGAGTGGAAAGGAGCATATCTCAAAACTAAAAGCTGTTTCGATGTCAAAGGAAAGTTTTTCGATAGATAAATTCCCTTATTTGAAAATAGTGTTATCAATTTTTAAAAATTTTGTAGTCGTTAATGTACATGCAAACTTAAGTAGAATAAAATGGCCTTATTATACAGTTTTTAAAAAGCATGATCCACATAATGATAAAGTTGATAAAGCTGCAATGGAATTACTAAACAAAATTAGATTTGGCACTAATCATTTGGTCACTTCTGCAAATAAAGTTTCTCCTGATTACGAAGATATCTCTATAGATTTAACAAGAGTTGATAAACAAATAAAAGATACACTTATTGATAAGCATAAAGGTAAAAATTCTCTTGAATTAAATGAGAAGAATAACGGTATTTGTCGAGGTATGTCTACATGGTTTGATTTTTTATATACGAACACAAAAGAGATGTTCAAGGATAAACCTTCGGAATCTCATATCAAAGCTGTTGCTAACATTTTTAAAAATGGTTCTCCCATAGAGGGGTATTTAATGCAAAAATTTGCAACGGCTCTACCTATTCAAAATAAGCTATATATGAATTCCGTTTATGCACAAAAATTTGATGACCCTTTCAGTAAAATTAAAGATACGCAAGATGTATTAAAACAGCTGCCTATTGGAAATTATATGCTAATGGCCAATTGTCATGCATGTAATCTAATCAAAGTTTCTGATGATTGTATGTATTTTTGGGATCCGAATCTAGGTTTATTAAAAATAAAAGATTCTGATCTGGAAAAGGCTTTTCTTAATGTATTTAAAAAAGTCTTATGTAAAGACGGTAAAAAAAACAGCTTTGTATTATTTAAAAGAGATTCAACTAGTAATAATAATTTACCAAATGTTTCAGAAGTAAAACCTGATATTTTTATTTTTCAAGGATCTAGAGGAAACTTTCCGATTTGTAATAAAACTAGATGGTCTAAGAAATGGTTTGTAATAAAATTTCAAGTAAAAATATTATGGTTATCTTTTGTATTAGTTCCAATATTTTTTTTAAAGTGTTGTTTCGAAAGACATACAAGTTTTAATTCAATTATGCAAAAAACTTCAGATTATTTTTCTTCTAAAGATGAGCTTGCCAATCTTAAGCCTTATATTAAAGCTCTTCAAGTAACGATGACTCAGTAGGTGAATTATAAAAATTTTAGATACAATATTTTGAATTTATATGAAATACAATCGATGATTTAGTTTTTTATCAAAATCTTTTAAATAAACTTGCTATTAACTAATAAAATATCTTATTTTTATTATTATTTTTAAAGATTATTTAATTTTTAAATTAAGTTTTATAATGGAGATAAAATTATGACAAATAAATCCTCTGCAAAAAATGCTATTGAGCTTTCTATAATACAAGATAAAAGAAAAACTAAAACATTTATCCATACTAAGTGTTTTAAGAGTTTTTCATTAAATGAAATAAATAAGATATTTAATAGCTCAGCCTCGAAGTGTCCTTTTTGTAATAAGGAAGCTATAAGAGAGGATTTTATTGAAAATAAAGATTTAGATGAAGCAAACAATCTAATTAGCACTCTTCAATGGTCTTTAGAAAAAATTAATAATTCTTTAAACCATTATTTTGAGGCAAAAAAATACTTTGAAAATGATTCTTTTCAAAAGGCTCATCGAGCATGTACAAGCGGTTTGGATCTAAACATAGAAAATCAAATTATTGATTTAGCTCTATCGAAG
>JAAKFW010000225.1 GCA_011064905.1 Candidatus Anoxychlamydiales bacterium
CTAGTTCTATCATATTAAACCCTAGCATCGCATAAATACCAACAGCGCCAACTATTATTGCTGTAAAAATTACTTTCATAACCGTAAAATCTTTTAATAAGAGTTGTTTTACGATAACGTTAAATCTAGTAACATGAGCTTTTCTCAATAAAAACCCAAAAGCAAATCCTCCTAGAGCTCCAGAAATAAGTTTTGTAAAACTCTCAAAAATGCACATAGTTTAATCCTTATGATTTTTTATAAATAATTAAAGATGTTGTAATAGCAGAGGCAAATAGAAAAGCAACAAAAAGCCAACTTGAAACGGCTAGTTGCAAGCCACCTGAGATAGCGTGACCTGATGTGCAACCATCTGCGAACCTAGCGCCAAAGACGAGCAACACCCCACCTATAAAAGCGCCGAGATATCTTTTTGATCTCTTATCTCCGAAATTCTTTTTCCATATCTCAGGCACATACTCAACTCTTTTTTCTTTAGATAATTTTGAAGCAACTAATGATCCAAAAAATATACTAATTACAAAAGCTAATTGCCATGTAACAATTCCTTTTTCAAAATAATTCATATAATATTTGGAATTTAAAATCGTTTCTTTATGAAAAATCCCAATGATTACCCCTGATATTTTTTGAATACTAGTCGTCGTCCCAATTTGCTCATTCATGAAATAAAATGTTATCCATGAAAGCATCCCAATTAAAGTCCCTACTATATATGGAGACCATCTACTTTGTTTTAAATACTTTTTCATAGAAAACCCTTTTATTTTCCAAATTTATTTTCGACACATTTCATAATATTTGATAGTGCTTTTTCCTTTACCTTATAAAAAACTTCTCTGCCCTCTTTTCTTGACTCCAAAAGCCTTCTATCTTTCATAATCCTTAAATGTTCTGACGCCATATTCGGCTTAATATTACACGCAATAGCTAGCTCACCTACCGTTTTGTCTTTTTTAAGTAGCAACTGAATCATTTTTAAACGATCCGGATGTGCTATAGTTTTGAGACACTCCGTGGCTTCTAAAAAACCTTTTTCATCTAACATATAAGCAACTTGAATTATTCAACATATCGTTATGTTACGATATATCGATATTTAAGACAACAAAAAATAAAATTATAAAGTAATGGAATAACTATTTTTTTGAAATAGGAGAGTTTTCGTCAAAGTGAAGATTCAAAGCAGGGTATGCTAGCTGAGCATCATGTTTTTTAACGATATCAATAATTTTTAATAAAACATCTTGCTGAATTCTTTGAAACGCCACCCACTTAGTCGTTTTAGTATAAGTATAGACTAAAAACTCTAAAGCAGAAGAAGCGAATGTAGTTAGATGGACAAACAGTGTTTTAGAGGTATCTATATCTGGATGATTTTTTAACATATTTTCAATATCTTTAATAATAGCAGCTATTTTAAAACTATCTTCATATCTCACTCCAATAGTAGTTTTAATTCTTCTGTTTTGCATACGAGTTGGATTCTCTACTGCTATAGATGTGAAAATTCCATTTGGAACAAAAAGTGGTCTTTTATCAAAAGTTCTAATTCTAGTAAGTCTCCAACCGATATATTCAACAGTACCTTCGATTTCCCTATCGGGAGATCTAATCCAATCACCAATTACAAAAGGTCTATCTAAAAAGATCATTAGTCCACCAAAAAAATTACCAAAGAGATCTTTAGAAGCAAAACCTACAACTAAACCAGACGCGCCACCGAATGCTACAATTCCAGATATTGGTATTCCGAAAGTTTGAAGTAAAATTAAAATTGCAACGATTACAGCTCCAAGCCTTAATAACTGCGCTATCGCTCTAATAGAAGTCTTATCAACCTTTTTTTTATCAGAAATGGACATGTTGAAAAGATTTTTTTCTAGTCTTCTAATAAAAATAATAAAAAACCATAAAAATAAAAAGACAACTCCCAAATTTCTTATCAACTCTATAATAGTAAACTTAGAGGTGTCTTTTGTAAAGATTGCTCCGGCAATTGGAATAATATACGTTAGCCCCACAAACCAAATAGCGACTAGAAGGGGTTTATAAATAGCCACGATTAAAGCATCATCCCAAACTCTTTTGCTCTCAATAAATCTTGGATGGGTTTTTTTAAAAGTTGTAATGAGCACGAAGCTAAGAACTATTAAAAAAGCTATAATAAACAAAATCTGAAAAATGGTTACATAATTAGTTATGACAAAGTCATGTAGGAAAAAATTTTTCATAATATTAGTTTATTATCTATCTAATTGAAGATATAACATTTTAATAATAATTTAGTCTACAAAGATGTTTTTTTTAGATAATCAAAAAAAAATCTAAATATTTTTGGGATAAAAAAACAATATTTTGAAAAAAAA
>JAAKFW010000226.1 GCA_011064905.1 Candidatus Anoxychlamydiales bacterium
CTAACTCCTTTTCCAAAAATTTTTAAATTTGAAGTTAGAGGAGAGTATAGAAATAGTGATAAATTAAATAATTTTGTTTTTGAAGGATCTGATCTTGTAAATATTATACATCCATATTGGACTCCAAATAATTATAAAGCATTTCTAGCATCTTTTAGTTGGTATCATGATTTATCGTTGCTTCAGTTTTGCGAAGCTGAAAAACACTATTATGAATTTAAACTCTCAACGGGTACAGATACAGAAAAAAATCCAACTATAACTTTTTATGGAGGGTGGCATTTGGAGTTTAGAAAAAAGGGACTTATTAGTATTAATGGGTACATAACCAGATCAAAAATTTGGGATGCTAGCTCTGTTTGGGCTGAATATAAATATAGTTTTTGAGGTAAAAAATGCTTAAAAAATTTGGAAAACATTTTATTATTATCATGCTTTGCACGGTAATAGTTGTTATGGTGCTCTACCTAACGGTCCGGCTTTTTTTAATGATTACAGCATCATATTTTTGGTATGATAAAATTTTAGGATCTCTACTTTTAGTTGCTGAGTTTTTTATTATTACCCAAGGAATGGGATATTTAAATGAGGTTATTAGAGTTTTTTTAAAATACGATAAACCTGAAGAAGATCGTCCGGATGTTCCTGAGCTTAAAACTAAACCATATGTTGCTATTTTAATTCCTTCATATCATGAACCTTTATCTGTTATAGAAGAGACTCTTGTTGGGTCATATAATCTATATTATAAAAATAAGCATATAATTTTATTAGATGACACTAGATATGATTTGAAAGTGAAGGATAAAAATATTTTAAAATATAAACAAGATATAGAAAAGCTATGTCAAAAATATAATATAAATTTGTTTAGACATAAATGGCATGGAGCAAAAGCTGGAATTATAAATGATTATATAAAATTTGTGCAAAATGAAAAAAGCAATGATTTTTCCTTCAAATCTTATGAAAAAACTCCTTATTATAGGAAAAGAGTATTATCTAAGCCTAAATATATTGCTATTTTAGATGCAGATCAAAATCCATTCCCTGATTTTCTGGATCCTATAGTAGCAATATCTGAAAATAATGATAAAATAGCATTTATTCAAACTCCACAATACTATACAAACTTTGAAAAAAATAGAATTGCTCATGCAGCAGCTTTGCAACAAATTATTTTTTATGAATATATCTGCGTTGGCAAAGGTATAGAAGATGTTATTTTTTGCTGTGGAAGTAATGTTTTAATTAGAACAGATGCTTTAATTGATATTGGAGGATTTGATGAATCGAGCATAACAGAAGATAGCGCTTCATCGATCTATTTTCATATGAAAGGTTGGCAAACTAAATATTACAATAAGGTTGGGGTTTTTGGAAAAGGGCCTGAAGATCTAGGCAATTATTTCAAACAGCAATATAGATGGGCAGCGGGTTCTATAGATTCTTTTAGAAACATTATTAAAAACATGTTTTTGCATCCCAGAAAGCTTAGTTTAATACAATGGTGGGAATACATAATGTCTACAAGTTTTTATTTTTCTGGTTTGGTTTATGTTTTTCTTTGGCTTTGTCCAGTTTTATATTTACTTCTTGGAATACCAACTTTTTTTGCCTCGCCAATAATTTATGGTGTTGTGTTTTTTCCATATTTAGCACTTAGTATGGCAACTTTTTATTGGACTCTTAAAAAAAGACATTATAAGACAATAGATTTATTAAAGGGACAAGCTTTACTTTTACTTACTTTTCCTGTTTTTGTTAAAGCTGCAATTTATGGATTTTTTGGAATTAGAAAGCCGTTCGAAGTAACGAGAAAAAAAGGTGTTAGTGAATATCCTTTTTTAAAATTAATTCCCCAAATGTTGTTTGCAGGTATATTTTTTGTTGCAGTTATTTGGGGCGTTAATAGACTTTTTTATGAAAAAGAACACTTTTTTGCTGTTTTGTTAAATACTGTTTGGACTTTGTTTAATTTTTCAATAATGATGTCTGTTTTTTATTTTAATGTTCCTAAAAAAGTCATGGAAAAGACCAATTTAGTAGGATTAAAATGAAAAAAAAGTTTTTAGCAATTTTATTTATTTCCTTTATTATTTTTACTTCTTTTACTGTAGAAAAATCTTTTTTCTTCGGCTCTACCATAGAAGGTTATCCAGTTACTAATAGGAAATTAAAAACTCTTCACAAAGAAATTGGAATAAAGCCCGACTTGATCGTGTTTTTTTTGATGTGGCCAAGTAAAGAAAAAATAAAGGAATCGTTTAATTTAACCTATTCTTTAGAAACTATAAATAAATCTAATGCTATCTCTTGTATAACATGGGAGCCGATGTATCTACAAAACTCAAAAGAAGTGG
>JAAKFW010000227.1 GCA_011064905.1 Candidatus Anoxychlamydiales bacterium
TCAAAATTTTATCCCTATATCAGCAAATAGGAAGCCAATAGGTTTTCTATGTTTTCCCTATTCATTTTTTTCTATAATTAGATATCTATTTAATTATATATCTAATGGATTTTTTTCTTATAAAAATCCAGATATACGGTCTATGCATTTATTAAATAAGAAGGGATCTATTCAAGTTTTAGATCCTATAGGGAGATTAAGAGAAACGTCTGAAATAAAAATTTTATTTCTAGGCGATATTATGTTATCTAAGTCAGGCAACCCATATAAAGTGAATGAAAGTGTTCAAAAATTATTAAAATCAGCTGATTTAATTATTGCAAATGTCGAATCTCCTATCGTAGATAAAAAAAATAAAATTAAACGAGGTTTGACTCTTCGTTTTGAAATGCCGATTTCATTTTTGCAAAGTATCTACAAATGTAATGAAAGTGCTAAATGGGTATTTAACATTGCAAATAATCATGCATTTGATACATCGAATAAAAATTTAAAAGATTTATCGGGCCTTATTGAAACAGCAAAAATAATTAAGCAAAATATTCCTGGATCTGAAGTTATTGGAGCAAATATAGGCTTAGCAAAATCTATTCTTTCTTTAAAACCAGAAAATGGTCCCAAAATAGGAGTTGTAGGTTGGACTGAGATCATGAACTCGGATAAAAAACATTTTCGAAAACCAATCGTTAGGGGAGTAGATTTAGTTTCTAAGATAGTAGAAAAAATTAAACTTGATCATAATTTTTTAATTGGCTTTGCTCATGGTAATGAAGAACAATCCTATCATCCATTAAAAACTACAAGGAATAGATGGATAAATTTAACAGGCCCTGAAAAGTTTGATCTTATTGTTGGTCATGGTCCTCATGTTGTGCAACCATGTGAAAAAGTAAAAAACAGGTTATTATTTCATAGCATAGGAAATTTTTGTAGTCCCTCTGGACCATCTCAGACAAAAGTTGGGTTAATTCCAGCCATTACTCTTAAATATGATAAAGAAAATGTAATCGAAGCTGAATATAATATGCATTTTCTAGAGCTAGAAAGTGAGAGAATTTCTGCTTTCACACTAAAAAATTATCATGGAAAGTATTCAAAGATAGTAAATAGACTTCGAAAAACATAGAACTGGTTTTTTAGATAAATTAGCTCAAAATGATCAAATGTCTTTATAGAGTTGTATCAAAATTGCTTTTTTTCTATAATTAATAATTATTATCTTGCCTTTTATTTAATTATAAACTAATTAAAAACTTACAAGGCAAGGGTCAATGGATACTACTAAAAGAGTTTTATTTAGTAATGCTCGTACTATGATTTCTTTAGATTTAGCGAGAATGTTTCACTCGTTAGGTATTGAGGTTTATGTAGTTGATTCAAATAAACTACATATGTGTTCGTTTTCAAAAGCTGTTAAAAAATCTATTTTGGTACCAGCTCCTAGATTTTCACCAGATAAATATATAGAGGCTGTAATCGATATTGTTGAAAAAGAGAAAATTGATCTTGTAATTCCAATATATGAAGAGATTTTCTATATTGCTAAAGCTATCGATAAGTTTCCTAAAAGCTGCAAAGTATTATCAACATCCTTTGATATTTTAGAGAAATTACATAATAAATGGAGCTTTCAAGAAAAATCAAAAAATTATGGGTTTAAAACTCCAAAGACATATCTGCTTAAAAACTCTCTAGATCTACATCATCTAGATTTTGAATTTCCGTTTATTTTAAAAGCTTGCTATTCAAGAGCTTCTCAACAAATAAAAATAATAAAAGAAGAGAAAGATATTGCTGAAATTGATTTTATAGAAAGTGATCAATGGATAGCTCAAGAATTTTTAGTTGGGAAAAAGTATTGTACTTATAGTTTGTGCAAAGATGGCGAAGTAAATGCTCATATTACTTATCCTCTTGACTATGCAATTGAGGACAATTCATGTCTGAATTTTAAGTCAGTAAAACATGATAAGATATTTGAGTGGGTTGAAAGATTTATAAAATTAGAGAATTTCTCTGGTCAGATTGGGTTTGATTTTATTGAAAGTGAGAAACAGGGGCTTATAGCTATCGAGTGTAACCCAAGAGCGACTAGTGGAGCTCATGTGCTTTGTTTAGAAAAAGACTTGGCAAACGTTTTTTTTGGTGAAGCAAGTGATAAGACTATATTTCCAACAAAAAATATAGTTAAGCAAATAGCTCCTGGTATGCTTATGTATGGTTGGCACTCAAAATCTATTTTCACTTTTACAAAGGACTTTTTAGCTTTTAAAGATATTATCTTTGATAAAAATGATATTTATCCATTTTTGACTCAGCCTCTTTTGTTTTTATATTATTTATTCTTAAGTAGGAAA
>JAAKFW010000228.1 GCA_011064905.1 Candidatus Anoxychlamydiales bacterium
AGCCCAAGCGCTTTCAGCAAAAGAGCTTATAAAAGCATCATCTATGTCTTTTCAGATTGTTAACGAAAAGTATAGTTTAAATAATCCAAATCTTTCTGAACATGTAAACAAATTTTTGCAAGAGGTATATAACGAAGCTGTAGTTACCAATAAAAAAGATATTAAAGGGATAAATGCTATTGCATTTAGGCATTTATATGGTAAATCTCTCTCAACAGAGACAGTTGAACCGATTAGTGAATCTGCTAAAATTTTATATGAAAACGGTCTTAGAATAGCGTCTTCAGATTCAGAGATTACATCTGCATTCAACGATACACTTTCAAAAATTTCTCTATTCAAAGGATCTGATGCATCTTCTTGGCATGGACAGACAAATCCACTTCTTATAGTTTTTAATAACTATGCTTTAGAGGGATCTAACTTAGCAAACATCAGATCAACATACGATCCATCTCAAGGAAACTTTTTAACTTTTGAAGTAAAAGGTTCCTATACAAACAAAGAGGGTGTAAAAGTAAGTCCAAGAGAAGAAGTACATACATGGACCTCTCAATTTTCTAAAGATAAAATAGCAGGCACACCACTTGAGAACTTTTCAAAAGGGCAAGGTTGGAGAATGGCCGTTATTTTAAATGACTATATAATTTCAGCACCCACGTTGCATGTAGATTTCAAAGATAGCGCACAGATAACCGGCAGTTTTTCTTTAAGAGAAGTAAATCAATTAGTAGCAGATTTAAAAGCTGGATCGCTCAGCTTTACTCCTCACATCTTATCTGAAAAAAACGTTTCTGCTGAGCTAGGATCTAAAGAGAGAGTAAAAGGAATAGTTGCAACTTTTGCAGCTTTAGCTTTAGTTATAATGGCTATGGTATACTACTATAAATTTGCAGGCCTCGTTGCATCTATTGCTGTAATATTTAATCTTTTAATAATGTGGGCAACGCTTCAAAACCTCCATGCAACTCTATCATTAGCATCTATAGCAGGTATTATTTTGACAGTTGGAATGGCAGTTGATGCAAATGTATTGGTATTTGAAAGGATAAAAGAAGAATTTGCAATATCGAAGAGGATAGCCTCAGCTATTCAAAATGGATATAAAAAGGCATTTAGTGCAATTTTAGATTCAAATTTAACTACAATACTAGCAGCTCTCATATTATTAAATTTTGATTCCGGTCCGATTAAAGGATTTGCTTTAACTTTGATAATTGGTATAGCTTCTTCAATGTTTACAGCACTTTTCATGACCAGATATTTTTTCACAAAATGGGCACAAAATCCAAAGAATACTAAACTTCATATGTTAGATTTTGTAAAAATCAAAAACTTTAATTTCTCAAAATACTCAAAATACGTCTTTATGTTATCCGGTTTGATAATCCTCGTTGGAGCATATACATTTTCTATTCAGAAAAAATCTATATTTGGTATGGATTTTACAGGCGGGTTTGCTCTAACGGTTGAGATAGATAAAACAAAATCTCATGACTATAGATCTGCAGTTGAGAATGCATTCTTAAAAACCGGAATTTCATCTAAAGATGTTCAAGTAAGAGAATTGACACCTTCTAATAACTTAAGGCTTCTTTTCTCTGCATCTATGGATCAAAAAGGCAAACCTTTTTATTCAATGCCCTATGAAATTGATGCTTTAGACACAACATATAAATATCAGACGAACCCAAGAATAGCATGGGTTGTAGATGCGCTAAAAGAAAACAACATTAATATAAGTCCAAGATCATTAGAAAAGCTCGATCAAAACTGGACCCTTATGAGTGGTCAGATGTCAGATTCCATGAAAAACAATGCTATCTGGGGCCTTTCTTTAGCTCTAATTGCGATCTTAGGATATATAACGTTTAGGTTTGAATTTAAGTTTGCGTTTAGTGCGATGATCTGTTTGATACATGATATCGTAGTAACTCTTGGTTTAATTGCGATACTTCATATTTTAGGAGTCCCTGTGCAGATTGATCTTCACACTGTTGCGGCATTGATGACGATCATTGGATATTCTTTAAATGATACGATAGTTATTTTCGATCGTATTCGTGAAGATTTAAAACACATGAAAAAACACACATTTAAAGAAATTATTAATCACGCATTAAATCACACACTTTCTAGAACAACGATAACATCAGCAACTACAATTATAGCACTTTTAGCTTTAGTGCTATTAGGGGGGGCAACAATATTTAGTTTTGCACTTGTAATGACGATTGGAGTTATTTTTGGAACTCTATCCTCAATATTTATAGCATCTCCTTTAATGTTGCTATTCCATAAACTTGAAGTGA
>JAAKFW010000229.1 GCA_011064905.1 Candidatus Anoxychlamydiales bacterium
AATCAAATATTTTAAATAGTAAGAAAAACATTTCAGGTTAGTTTTGTCTCTTTTTTCAGCTAAAACAGAAATTCTGCTTTTTTGTGTTTTTTATAAATTTATCGGGAATGGCTGGGATTCCTAAAAGTTTATGGGAAACATACAGTGCTATGGCAAATACTCAAGGTGGCATTATATTACTAGGAGTTGAAAATGATGGTTCTGTTAGTGGTTTAAAAGATATAGATAGTCTTAAAAAAAGTTTTTGGGATACGGTTAACAATAGAGGAAAAGTTAGTATTAACCTTTTAAATAATAATGATGTTCAAAAGATTGAACATGCAAACGGTATTATGCTAGCTATTCGTATTCCTAGAGCTATACGTTATCAAGGGCCTATATTTATTGGTCAAAATCCTCTTATTGGAACCTATCGACGTAATGCAGAAGGAGATTATCAATGTACAGATCAAGAAGTTAGACGAATGTTGGCAGATAGTTCTGAAGAATCTTCCGATAGCCATATTCTTGAATTTTTTACCATTGAAGATCTAGACTATCCAAGTTTACAGCAATACCGCCAACGCCTTGCTTCACATAAGCCTACTCATCCATGGCTGAGTGAAGATGATATGGGATTACTTAGTAAGATTGGAGGTTGGCGTTCATGTAGAAGCAGTAATAAGCAGGGATTAACCGTAGCAGGCCTTTTAATGTTTGGTAAAGAAGAAATTCTTCGAGAGGTTTTGCCTCAATATAACATTGATTATCGTGAAAAATTATCTGACAATCCAGAATTGCGTTGGACAGATCGTTTGACATTAGATGGAACATGGGCAGGCAATTTATTTCAATTTTATATACGGGTGATTCAAAAATTAGCTGCTGATCTAAAACTTCCTTTTCAATTGGATAGTGTGCTGTTCCGTAAAGGGGAGACTGTAGTGCATGTTGCCATCAGAGAAGCTTTGGTAAATGCTTTAATTCATGCTGACTATCGAGGGCAAGGAGGTATTGTAATAGAAAAACATAGAGATAGTTTCGAATTTTCTAATCCTGGATCACTTCTTATTTCATTTGATCAATTATTGCTTGGTAATTTAAGTGAATGTCGTAATAAATCATTACAGAATATGTTTACAATGATAGGCGCGGCTGAAAAAGCAGGTTCCGGAGTAGATAAAATACGGATGGGCTGGAATTCCCAACATTGGAGATCTCCTATAATTAGAGAGCAGATGAAACCAGATCGTATCCTTTGGAAACTTCCGATGATGAGTTTGATCCCTAATGAATCTCTTGTGCGATTAAAAAAACGATTTGGAAAAGACTTCTCAAAATTTAATCAGATGGAGATACAAGCTCTTGTTACAGCGGATATCGAGGAATATGTTGATAATGCACGTATGCGACAAATTACAAACTGTCATGCAGCTGATGTGACACAATTGCTTCAAGTTCTTGTTAGTAAAAATGCTTTAATTCAGAAGGGAAGAGGACGCTGGACCAGCTATTATCTTCCTTTCAAATCTGACTCCGTACATAAGCCGAGTGACTCCGTACATAAAATAATGATTCACTCCTTACATAAAGGCGAAATATCTGATATTCAATGGAATGATCTTTTAAGCATTGCCTTTCCTGCAAGACAAAATAAAAGGTTGTATCCAGTAGAAATGGAACAAATTATTTTAAAATTATGTCGAAATAACTGGCTTACCAGAAAACAATTGAGCGCTTTGGTAGATAGAAATTCTGATGGGTTGCGCTCTCGATATCTAACTCAAATGGTGAGCCATAGTCTTCTTCAATTACGTTATCCAGATAAACCAAATCGAGTAGATCAAGCATATAAGGAAGCTTCAGAATTGCGGAAATCTTGACTTGATAAGTTGATTTCAAAAAATCAAGAAATTTACTTAATTTAATATAAGTTAGATGTAAAAGTTAAATAATTCGATTTTTATGGGACAAAAATGGGACACTGTTTTACAAAAAAGATCTAAAAACAACTATTGTAGACTAAAGAATATTTCTGTAAAGCTTTTTCTTTGAAGTATTTAAGTGTAGTATATTTTAGTCTTTATTTATAAACAGAGGACTTAAAATCCCATGCGTGCAATCTCGCGAAAGGTTCGAGTCCGGCTTCGAGCGTATTCTTTATTAGTGATTTACATCAAAAATTATAATAATTCTAAAAGTTTTGTTTTTGAAAATTGTAACGAGTCTTTTTTTACAGAGCTAGTAAGAAGAAATTTGAGGGCGATAATATCCTTTGTCTACTATTTCTAATAAACGCATTGCAACATGACTTGGTATTCTATAGC
>JAAKFW010000023.1 GCA_011064905.1 Candidatus Anoxychlamydiales bacterium
AAAAAATCCTTTAGATACACTTTTAAAAAAAGCTAAAAAAGAGAATAAAAAAACTTTTCTTTTAGCTTGGAATAGAGCTTTAGGGGATATATCTTTAGGGCTTTTTACTGTTGTATACAGAATTTATGAGTATATCCCTGATGCAAAAATTACTTTTTTAATTAGAGAAGATTTAAGCTCTGCGTTTGAGCTATTGGAGGGTACTAATTTTATTAAAGTCTCTTTTTGGCAAAGATATGTGCCATTTGATATTTACCATACTCTAAACTTGTTAAATATTGATCATAAAAAATATGATGTTATCATAGAGAAAGTAGATCCAAATTACTGGGTTAAATGGCAAATATCTACTATCACTCCAAAGCTTAAATGGAAAAAAGATTTTGATCTATTATCAGATAAATTTAACCTTCCCAAAAACAAAATAGTAATAGCCCTTCAACCGAGTATTGAAACAAAACATAGTCCATGGAGAGAGTATCCAATAAAGTATTTTAAAGAGCTTTTTTCAAAAGCCCACAAAGATATTGTTTTTGTGCTTTTAGGAACTGAAAACAAAGAAAAGTTTGATTTTGCAAATATTTTAGACCTTAGAAGGGAGACGACTCTTTTAGAAGCATTATCTATTTTAAAAAATAGATGTGATTATTTTATATCTTTAGATTCGGGGCTTTTATCTTTGTTTTATTATTTGGAGATAGATTGCCCAATGAAATTAATAGCTCTTTGGGGATCACAAGATGTTGGTGTGATCAAACAAAATGTAAAATCTCCAAATAAAAATCTCATGTATTTACCACTTGTTTTTGAAAATGGCCTTCAAAATTTAAAACCTAATGAATTAATAAAAGAGATCTATCCCTTAGATATTGAAAATTTTTTAAAAGAAAACAACCAAACTAGCTTGGTTGAAAAATTTAAAAATTTTTCAATTCCTAAAAAGAAAAAAATTCTCAAAGAGATTTTTTCTCTAAATTTAGATGTTTTAAAAAAGCAAAAAGATTTTAAGCTTTTTAATAAAAAAGATAGAGAAGTTCTTGATAGCAGTACTATAAAACCTTTAGACACGTCAAAAAAAGCAAATGAAAAAGATTTAAAAAAAGGTGAAAAAACTTTAAAAAAACAAAAAGTAGCTCTAATAATTTTAGCAGCAGGTCAAGGTACTAGGTTAGGATTTGATAAAGCTAAAGGTCTTTTCAAGGTATGTAATAAAACTCTCTTTGAGCATCTTTTAGATAAAATTAAATCAAAACAAGAAAAGCTAAACATCAAGCTCTATCTTAGTATTATGACATCTGAAATAAATCAAAGAGAAATTATAAACTTTTTTGAAAAAAACAAAAATTTTGGATTTGAAAAAGATCAAATCGATTTTTTTAAGCAACCATCAGCTCCATTTTTAGATGAAAAAGGATCATGGATTACAGATAATGATAAAATATTAAAAGCTCCGGACGGAAACGGCTCTATTTTTAAAAGCTTTTGTGAATCTAACATTTTTTTTAAATACAAAACTAAAAAGATTAAATATATCAGCACTGTTCCTATCGATAATCCTTTGTTAGATCCTTTCGATGATGCTTTTATTGGATTTCATGTAAATAATAAAAGTGATGTAACAATAAAATGTATTAAAAGAAAAAGTTTAGATGAAAAACAAGGGGCAATAGGCTTGCAAGATGGTAAAATAAAAATTATTGAATACATCCATCTAAATAAAAATTTAAATTTTCAAAAATTGAATTTTAAATTTTCAAATTCTGGTATTTATCTAATAAACTTAGAAACTTTTCAGAAAATTAAAGATATAGAATTAAAATATCAATTTGTCAAAAAACGAGTTAAGAATGGCTCTGATATTTTTGGTTTTAAAGCGGAGAGCTTTATATTTGAGGGTTTTGAATATATTGGTAAAGTAAATACTATGTTAGCAGATTTTGATAATTTTTATGCTCCATTAAAAGACAAAACATCTCTACAAAATATAGAAAAATTACTCTTACTTGAGAAAACAACCTCTAATGTGTTAAAATAGCTATAGTTTAATTTTTAATAGGTAATTTTATGAGAATTGGATATTTAGGTGCTGGAGTTTGGGGAACGGCGCTTGCTTCTTTATTAGCAAACAATGGTCACATGGTTATTGTTTGGGATAGAAACCCAGACATTATAAAAAGGTTAAAAGAGACAAGAAAACATCCAAAACTTAAAGATTTTAAAATTCCTGACAAAGTTTTTTATACAGATAATATACTCGATGCTATTAAAGATGTGGATATGATTGTAGAGAGCGTTACATCTCTTGGGATTAGATCTGTTTTTACACATATAAAAAGTTTAATAAAAATAAACTGCCCAATCGTTATTACCTCTAAAGGCTTAGAGCAAAATACCCATATGTTATTTCCTGAAATTTTAAAAGAAATTTTCGGAATGGAAAATGCAAAATATATAGGGTGTTTAACTGGGCCATCTCTTGCTAATGAAGTTATTAAAGATTTACCAACTTCTGTTGTGTCATCTTCCTATAGCATTGATACAATGAATCTAATTGCAAAAGCATTTAATTCTCCAAATTTTAGGGTTTATCCAAATGATGATATTTTAGGAGTATCTTTTGGGGGAGCTATGAAAAATATCATAGCAATTGCTTGTGGGATTTCAGATGGGTTAGGATTTGGAGATAATGCAAAATCTGCTCTAATGACAAGAGGTCTTCATGAAATGAAAAAATTAATCTCTACTAAAGGCGGTAAACCAAATACTTTAAATGGACTCTCTGGAATGGGAGATCTTTGCGTAACCTGTCTTTCAAAATTTAGCAGAAACAATCAGTTTGGGGGCCTCATTGCAAAGGGGTATAGTATAAAAGATGCAAAAGAAAAAATTGGGATGGTAGTAGAGGGAGCCTATACATGTATATCTGCTTTAGAGCTTGCTAGAAATAATGATATTCAAACTCCGATTACAGCAGCTGTCAAGGCAGTTTTATATGATAACTTGGAAGCGAAAAATGTTGTAAAACTTCTGATGCTTAGAGAAATTAAGCAGGAATTGGAGTGAGAGTTGTTTCATCTATAGAAATGGCTAGAATTGAAACTCTAGCTTATAGTGATGGCGTTAATGCTGAAAAGTATATGTTAAATGCTGCAATAGGCGTTTTTCAAATTTTAATAAAACTTATCAAAGAAAAAAAACTTCCCCAAAAAATAACAGTAATAGCTGGTAAAGGAAACAATGCTGGTGATGCTTTGGTTGTGGCAAAATATCTTTTAAAAAAAGGATACGATGTAAAAATATTTCAGCTTTTTCCGATAGATGAAGCATCTAAACTTTTAAAAAAACAATACGATAATTTTATAAAAGAAAATGGCAAGGTCATTTTTGTAAAAAATATAGATGATTTAGCATTTGAAGACGGCGGCGAAAATGAAAACGAATGTAAAAAAAATACTTTTATTTTGGATGCTATTTTAGGAACGGGTTTTAAAGGAGAACTCACAGGCTTTTTATTAGATGTAGTAAATAAAATAAATGAAAAATCAAAAGAGTTAAATCTAAAAGTTATATCAATAGATATTCCCTCTGGCTTAAATGGAAATACAGGAAAAGCAACTCCTATAGCAATACGATCTGATATTACAATCTATCTAGGTCTTGCGAAAATAGGTTTTTTTATAAATGATGGTCCCAATTATATTGGCAATTTGATATATGTAGATTTTGGGCTTGATGAAAAATATAAAAGATTAGCTAAAATTAAGTTGGAGTATATGGATAAAATAAATCTAAAAAATTTACTTCCGAAAATTGATAAAAAAAGACACAAATACGAAGCTGGCTTTGTAATAGGTATAGCAGGATCAGAAGGCATGTATGGAGCTGCAAAATTATCTAGCTTAGCAGCTCTTCGATCAGGTAGTGGAATTGTAAAAATGATAACTCAAAAAGAAGTGCCTTCTTCTTTTTATGAACTTGTAAATTTTGTTATAGATTTTGAAAATATAGAAGACATTTTAGCAATAATTTCTAAAGCAGACTCAGTTTTTGTAGGGCCCGGTCTTGGTAGAGATGAAAAAGTTGAGAATTTTTTATTTAAAATTCTCCCTAAAATAAACAAAAAAACTATTTTAGATGCAGATAGTCTTTTTCATTTAGCTAATAATCTAAAAATGATTCTTCCAAAGGATAGTGTTTTAACACCTCATAAAAATGAAATGAAAAGACTTCTTAAAATTGAAAAAGAAATTGGGGATGAAGAATTAATTGAGAAAACTAAAAAGTTTTCAGAAGAGAAAAATGTGATTATAGTTTTAAAAGGATATCCAACTATAATTTTTCATCCTAAAAAAGACCCTCTAACTATTTTAGGAGGAGACCCAGGGCTAGCTTCTGCCGGCACAGGTGACGTTCTAACAGGGATGATCGCATCTTTTGCTTCTCAACGGTTAGATCTTTATAATGCATCTGTTTTAGCAGTTAACATGCATTTTAAAGCTGCTGAAATTGCAACTAAAGAAAAAACTTCATATTCATTAATAGCAACAGATGTTATTGAGTATTTGCCGAAAGCTTTTAAGTTTGTTTTAAATAATTAGAGTTAAAAAAATAGCTTTTTATTTTACTTTATAGGCTTTATGATTTTTTTTTACTTATAGCATTTATTGTTTTTTCATCTAATCTATAGATCGACCAATCTCTAACTTGTTTTGCTCCAAATTTTTTATAAAAATTTCTTGTATTCTGATCTCTTTGTAATACTCTCCAATCCAGTCTACCACATTTTTTTTCTTTTGCTTTTTTTACACAAAATAAAAATAAATTTTTTCCAAATCCTTGAACCCTTTTTTCTTTTAAAACAAATAAATCTTCTAAAAATAAGGTGGTTTTTCCTAAAAAGCTAGCATAAGCTATATAAAAAATGACGCATCCTACAGGCTTGCCTTTGAAATTTTCAATATATGCCTCACATTGGGGATTTCGAGCTAATAGATCCTTTTTTAATCTTTGAAATGCTTTTGGTTCAGGAGGCTCTTGCTTCAAGTATTTTGCTAATTTTTTAATCATCAAAGTTAAATCTTTGAAATTATTTTCGTGCACTCTAACAATTGTTAAATCTTTCATTTTTTTTTCTAATTTGATTTTCTCTTCTATTAATCGAATTAGCATTATTTTTTTCTTTTTGCAAGATTTTATTTTAAATTTTATTAGAGCTTCTCAATTTATTATGATCTAAAGCTTTTAAAACTGTTTTTAAATAAATTATTTTGAAACCCAATGCATTTAATAAAATCAATAAATAAAGAATTATTGCAAAGCAAGCTATTAATAATTAAAGGCTTAGCTTTGTTGATGGTTATGATTTATTAGGGGCTATTATCCCGTTTTCACGGGTTTTTTCAAAAAACTAATAAGTTTTTGTATACCAATCAATGAATTTTCCTATCCCATCTTCAATGTTAGTTTTGGGATTGTAGTTTAAAAATTCTTTAGATGTTTTGATATCAGCGAAGGTAGATAACATCTCTCCTTTTTGAAAGGGTTTGAATATTTTAATAGCTTTTTTTCCAAGTTTTTTTTCAATGATTGAGATAAAATCTAAAAGATTTATTGGAGTGTTGTTACCTAAATTAAAAATTTCAAAAGATTTAGCTTTATCAATCGCTGAGATAGTGCCTTCAATTATGTCATCTATATACGTGAAATCTCTTTTCATTTCACCTTGGTTGTAAATTTCTATCTTTTTTTCTTCTATTATGTTTTTTGTAAATTTAAAATATGCCATATCAGGTCTACCAAAAGGCCCATAAACAGTGAAATATCTAAGTCCAATCATCGGTATTTTATAAATATGATGATAAGAAAAAGCTAAAGATTCATTTGCTTTTTTAGTAGCGCCATATAAATTTGTTGGCCTATCTGTTTTGTCTGTTGGACTAAATGGAATTTTATCATTTAATCCATAAACAGAAGACGATGATGCGAAAATTAGTTTTATATCTTTAAAATCCTTCAAAACCTCTAAAAGATTTACAAAACCAACTATATTAGAGTTAACATAAGCCTTAGGATTGTCAAAACAGAATCTAACACCTGCTTGAGCCGCTAGATGAACGATGTGTGTTATCTTGTTTTCTTTGATAATTTTTTCTAAAACTTCTGTATCATTGATGTCAGCTTTTATAACTTCAATGCCAGAATCATTTAAGATTTTTTTTCTTAAATTTTTCAAGTTTACATCATAGTATAGATTGAAATTATCTATGCCTATTACAAAATCATTTCTTTTTTTTAGATGCTTGCATAAATGAAATCCAATGAAGCCCGCAGCTCCTGTAACAAAGACATTTTTCATTTTTGTTTTATTTTTTCTTATTAAAAGTGTATATTTAGAAGCTTACTTTAAAATATTGTGACTTTAATTTACATGTTTTTTAAAAACTTTAAAAATATTTTTTTAATTTGTTTGCTTTTTACTTCATGCGCTTATAGAAATTCATCTAAGATGGACAGCATTGAAGATTTTGTATTAGCGTCTAATGAGATAAGTGAAGGAAAAACCGCTATCTTAAAGATGCAAGGCAAAAAAGTAGAAAAATTCGATGAGAATCTACTAGAGGAAAAAAAAGAGCTGATCAAAGAAGACGATATTTTAAATATTGAGATATATCATCCTAAAAGAGAAGATTTAATAAGTTCAATAAAAAGTATATCTTCCCAAAACGGATTTTTAGTTAGAGATAAAAAGATATTTTTACCTCATTTAGGATATATCAAAGTTAAAGACCTCACTATAAAAGAGGCTAAAGAAAAAATTCAAAAAAGATATCTAGATGAAATTGAAAGTATAGAAGTTTTTGTCTCATCTAAAGAGAAGAAAGCAAATATAGTTGAAGTAGCGGGTTTAGTAAATACTCGAATTACAATAGATGCAAAAACAAGACTTTTTGATGTTTTAATAAAAGCTTCGTTGCCTCCCATGGCTAATCTTTTTAAAAGTTATGTGCTTCGAGGGAACTGTTTTTTACCAGTTGATTTTTATAGGCTTATGAAAGAGGGAGACATGAGCCAAAATATATATATGGAAAACAAAGATAAAATCTATATTGCCGATGCTTTTAGCTCTAAAGTTTATGTTCTAGGCGAAGTGCACAAGCAAGGAGCTATAAATATCTTAGATGGAAAGATGTCATTAAAAGATGCAATAGCTGAAGCAGGGGGAGTCTCTTGCATAGCCGATAAATCGTTTATCCAAATATTTAGAGCCAATGTTCAAGATCCAAAAATTTATCTATTGAACTGGAAGCACATAATCGAGCTTCCGAGCACATCTTTGAATTTAATTGAAGGGGATATTGTTTTAGTTGGAGCGACAATCATAAGTGATTGGAATAAATTTGTAACTCAAATTTTGCCAAGTATTTCTCTTTATGACTCAGCATATAGGGGGTTCAAAAATATGGGGATAATAATAAATGGACCCTGATCTTAGTTTTTTTTACCTATCAGATATAAAAAGATTTTTTATAAAAAAAAAGATTTTATTTTTCATTGCATTTTGTAGCTTCTTTTTAATAGCTTTTTTTATTTTACTTACCTTGGAGTCGAAATATTCAGCAGAAGCTTGCTTTTTTGAAGATGTTGAAAATGCGAAAACAAAAACTATAGGAAGTTTAAAAGATATTGTTTTATCAGATACTAATATAGTTTCTTCTGACGCTTCATCTTTTTTTAAATCGAAATCTTTAGCTAAAAAGGTTGTAAAAAAACTATCTTTGCAGATAAGCGTAGAGCCAGATTTAAATGTTTTTCAAAGAAAATGCAAAATTGCTTTAAAAAACTTACATTTTGAATGTAGAAAAAAAGTTAAAGATACTCAAGATATTACATACGAGAATATATATTTTAAAAAAATAAAACCTAAGTTTTACTATTTAAAAATATCAGATGATTCTTTTTTTGAAGTTTTAGATTTAAACAAAAAGATGCTTTGTAAATCTCAAGTTCTAGAAGAAGTAAGGTTAAAAGATCTTTCGTTTACAATCAAAAAGATTCCAAAGGTATTTTTTAATAAAACTCTAAAAATTAGAGTAGATTCAATAGAGGAAGCTACCCAAAAGATTTTAAAAGATATTAAAGTTATAAAAGATAAATTAGCTCCGAATTATTTAACCATAAAAACTCAAAATGAAAATAGATATTTAGCATCAAAAATTTTAAATTCATTGATGGACCTTTATTTAGCGCATTTAAAAAAAGAGCAAAAAAAAATAGTGCAAGATCAATTAACATATTTAGAGAAAAGAAAAGGCAGCTTGGAAGAGGACTTATTTACTTTTTATGAACATTTAGAAAAATACCTAGAAACAAATATAAAAGATAAAGGTTTTGTTAGTTTAGATACTGAAATAGCGACTCTACTTAGAAAAAGAGAGACCTATCAAACAAACTTAAGTGACTATTTGGAGGAACTGAAATATTTAAAAAGTGTTGATCTTAGTAAAATTGAAAAAATAAACTTTTTAGATGAAAAGTTCATAAAGCTTTCAGATGATATAAAAAGACTAAAAAACAGCAAAAAAGAAGTTTTAATGTCTATAAGAAAAGATGATTTTGATCTAAAAAAAACAGAAAAAAAAGTTGTAGATGTTGAAAAAACTCTGCTTCCTAAAAGCTCGATAGATCAGCTAATTACTGAAGTAGATAAAAATAGGATCTTTAACTCTGATTCAAACTCAAGTTTAAAAAATATAAATTTTGAAAGTTCAATAAATGATTTTGTAGATATTACGAGAATAAAACAAAAAGAGATTGATAATAATACTCTAAATTTAATGGATCTTTGTGATGCAAAAGCTCAAATTAAAGAAATTTCTAAAAAAAAAGACGATACTTTTTTAGAAATATCTCAAATAGAGCATATTTCAAAAAATGTTGATAAGGATTCTTTTCAATCAAGCATAGCTAATTTTCTTCCTGAACATTTAACAAAAAATATAAATGAAATAGCAAAGAAGCTAGATGATTCTAAAAACTATACGATCAAGGAGATAGAAAGTTTAAAAGAAGAATATAATTTAGAAAAAAAAATAATAAAATCTTATCTTTTAGATTCTTTAAACTTAAAAAACATGAACTTAAAAATCTTGGATCAAAAGTTAACTTTATCCAAAAAAATTCAGTTAAAGTTATTAAATCAAGAGATTTCATTTTTATCTTCTAAAGCTAGAGGTTACATCTTTGAGAAAGTGCAAAAAATAAAAGATGGAAAAGAGCTTTTAGAAAATAAATTAATCGATCTGAAAAAAGATATGCAAAATATTGTTCAGAAATTAGCTATTGAAAAGAAAATTAATTTAAAATCTGAAATGACAAAAAATATGGTAGAGTCTCTATCTAAATTAATAGAGTCTAAAAATTTAGATAATAATTTGAAAAAAAATAACTCAAAGGTTATTGATTTAGCCTCTATTCCTGATAAAAATATTACTATTCATCTTTTTAGAAATTCTATTATTTTAGCTATCTTAGCTTTTTTTATTACATTTATAGTTAGTATATATATTAGAGCGATCAAGGGTTTTCCTATCTCTTTTGAGGTAATAAAATCTTTAAACTTTGATTTTTTTGGAAAAATTTCTTTCAAATGTAATGGAATAGATGTTGATCAACTAAAGAGAAAAGATCTAGAGTCACTTAGACAAATTATATCTTCTATAGATGTTAAGAAACAAAAAATTATAGCAGCTCTTTGCTCAAAAGGCCCAAATTACGTGCACTATCTAGCTGCCCTTTTAGCACTTAGCAAAAAAAATATTTTAGTTATAGAGACTAAATCTGAAATCGAAGAAAAAAATGGACTTTTTCCATATTTAGAACAAGATATTAAAAAATTGCCCATTCAAAAATTGCAGGCTTATGACTATATTGCTTCCGGAAATCAAAAATATTTTGCTTTTGAGCTTTTAAAATCTTTAGATTTTATTCAAATGATTGATAATATAAAAGACAAGTATGATTTAATATTAATATATAGCAATGCTAAGTTAAATTCTGCTGAAGCCAAAATTTATCTGGATTTTTCAGATAAAATTATTTTAAGCGTTAAAGAAGAGACCCTAGATGATTTAAAACCGTTTTTATCTTGGGCTAAAGAAAAAAAGAAACTTTGTTTTGGGACTTATTAAAAGATTAAAAAATTATGAGAAAAAAAGCTTTAGTTACAGGTGGAAGTGGTTTTTTAGGATCGCATCTTTGTGAAAGATTACTCGATAAAAATTATGAAGTTATTTGTGTAGATAATTTTTATACAGGTTCTAAAAGAAATATCTTGCATCTTTTAAAAAATCCTTATTTTGAACTAATAAGACATAACATCTGTTTCCCTCTATATTTAGAAATTGATGAGATCTATAATTTAGCATGCCCTGCATCTCCTGTTCACTATCAAAATGATCCCGTTCAAACTGTTAAAACATCAATTCATGGAGCAATAAATGTTTTAGGCTTAGCTAAAAGAGTAAAAGCTAAAGCTTTTCAAGCTTCTACAAGTGAAGTATATGGGGATCCCACAGTCCATCCCCAAACTGAAGATTATTTTGGTAATGTTAATCCTGTAGGTATTAGATCTTGCTATGATGAATCTAAAAGATGTGCAGAAACTCTGTTTGTTGATTACCATCGCCAATATAAAATTCCTATAAAAATTGCTAGAATTTTCAACACTTATGGTCCAAACATGCATCCAAACGATGGCAGGGTTGTTTCTAACTTTATTGTGCAAGCTCTAAGAGGTGAAGATATAACAGTTTATGGAGATGGATCCCAAACTAGATCTTTTTGCTATGTAGATGATTTAATTGATGGAATTTTATGCTTGATGCATTCAGCAGATAGCATCATTGGTCCGATCAATTTAGGAAATCCAACAGAATTTACAATATTAGATCTTGCAAAACTTGTTATTAAATATACTAATTCTAACTCTAAAATTGTTTTTAAAGATCTTCCTTCAGATGATCCAAAACAGAGAAAGCCTGATATATCTAAAGCAAAAAAACTACTCAATTGGCAACCAAAAATAGATTTAGAAACGGGGCTTTTAAAAACGATTGAATATTTTGAAAGTCTTATAAAAAAAACTGCTGTTTTGAACTAAAAAAAATCTAGTTTTTAAATATTATAATTCTAAATTTTTTAAAAAATTCAGACCCCTCATTACCTTAACTCCATTTTGCATTTTCTCTCTTTTTAATTCTTTAACAACTTGAATAGCTGTTAAATTATATTTTTCTTTAAAATAATAAAGATTCTTACTAATAGTATGATTTCTATTTTTTACTTCTATAATTTTTTCAATTTTATCATCTTTAACCAAGGCAAAATCTACTTCATGTTTTTCTTTTGTATGCAAATAGTTAAGAGAGTACATCTCAGCTTTATAATCTATTTTAGCCATTATATGTTTAAGTAGACACGTTGCAACTAAATTTTCAAATTTAATCCCAGAATTACCTTTAACGAGACCTGTATCAAAAAAATAAATTTTTGGTTCTTTTAGTAAGCTTCTTGCTATATTTTTTGAAAAAGGTGTAACTCTAAATACAATATAAAGAGCTTCTAAAATTTGAATGTATTTTTTTACGGTATTAGGAGAAACAGCTAAATCTTGAGCAATAGATGTATATGATATAGGAGAGCCTACTCTTTCTTTTAACATTTCGAAAAGCAATGTTATTGCATTTAAATTTTGAATATTTTCAAAATCTAAAACATCGACTCTTAATAAACTATCAACATATTGCAATCTCCAACGATTAGCATAGATAAGACTTTCTGCTAGAAATGGTTCTGGAAACCCGCCTCTTTGTAAAAATTTATCGATTGTATATTTTTGATTTACTTTTTCACATTCAGCAGGAGATAAAGGCATTAAACGATGAAGGAAATATCTTCCTGCTAAAGAATCGCCTACTCGATTAAAAATTTCAAGCCTGGCACTTCCTGTAACTAATATTTTTTGAAAAGAAGATTTGGTATCATATATACCTTTTAGATAATTTTTCCATTCAGGCATTTTATGGATTTCATCTAGTATTATTAGTTCAGTTGATTCTAACCATCCTTCATCTAAAATTATTTTCCTGTCTTCTAACCGATCATATGTTAAATAAACAGATGACTTATGCTCTTTTGCAATCATTTTAGACAAAGTGGTTTTACCAGCTTGACGCGGTCCAGAAAGGAGCACCATTTTTTTCTTCAAATCTTTTAAAATAGCTTTTTTTTGATATCTTTCCATATTGACTATTATGCACGCTATTGCAGAAAAGTCTAGACTTTTCTGCAATAGCGTGCGGAATAGTCGGGGAAAGTCTATGCTAGATCTTTATTATCAGGGTCTTGTGAAATGTTATAAAAAAACCGGCTTTTTTAAGTATTTTCTAGAAAACTAATAAAACTAATGATGTTTATACATCAAAAAGTATAGGTTAAAGTAATAATTCCTGTTGCAAAATCTGAAGTATTTCTACCCCAAACAGAAAACCAAGCTCCGCTGATAAGAGATAAGTTTTCAGAAAAGTTATACTCAATTGCTGGTGCTAAACTAAGTACATCTTTAGATTTCGCGCCAACTGGAGCTGACAAGCCTGAAATTGTGCCACGACTTCAACATTTTTAGACTAAAAATCGTAGTTTGTTTTCGATGCTTCATAGAGAGCTTCTATTCAAAAAATCTTTCAAACGTTTTTTAAAAGAGCTGTCATGTTTATTAGAATTAAAATATCACCACATAATCCCAAGAAAAAAAACAATGCAAGCTGTTTAATATGTGAGAGATAGAAATGAAGTTAGGAGTAGACGGTTTTTAGAGGCAGGTCGTATGGAATGGATGTTGTTGTATATAAATGAGTTAGCTTTCTTTCAAATAAGTATTTGTCCTGTGCAAAAGAGGTTTCTGTCTTGCAATTAATTGTTTTATTAA
>JAAKFW010000230.1 GCA_011064905.1 Candidatus Anoxychlamydiales bacterium
AGAGATGTTTGATATACTTTTTTTACAGAGCCTGAGCCAAATGTTTTATGAAAGACTCTTTGACCAACTGAGTATGAAGCTGAAGAAGATATGTAATCTGTATCTATTTTAGGTTTAGAAAATGTTGGTTTTGATTGATAAAAATCTCTATAGGTTTGTTGATAAGGAGTTGATAAATCCTCTAGACATTCTTTATCTAGCTCTTTTAAAAATCGAGATGGCAGAGATAGTTTTACACCACCGAACATATACCTAGAGAGAGAATGGGTAATATATAGATTTTTTTTAGCTCTTGTCATACCTACATACAATAGTCTTCTTTCTTCTTCGATCTCTTCTTGAGAATTTTTAGAATTTACATGGGGGAAAAGATCTTCTTCTAAACCAACTATAAAGACGGTTTCAAATTCTAAACCTTTAGAGTTGTGAAGAGTCATAAGTTTTAAAGAATCATCCTTTGCATTTTCAATTTTGGTGGTAGCGAGCGCTATATCTTCTAAAAACTTTACCAAACTTTGATTGTTTTTATAAGCCTGATTTGCTTTTGTGATAAGCTCATCAATATTTTCCTTTCGATCGTCAAAACTCAAAGGATCTTCTTTTAAATAATCTACATACTTCATTTTGGTAAGGATGTGAGATATCAGCTCGTCTAGATCTATGCTTTGCTCGTATAGTTCTCTTATTTCAAAAAGAGATTTTAAATAAATATCTAAGTTAACTTTTTGTTTAGCGCTGAGTCTTATTTCGGGATAAGAAGATGGATCTTGCATTAACTTTTTTAAGAAGGGGATTATTGGAATATTATTTTTTTCAGATACTAAAAATAGTTTAGAAATTGTTGTTTTTCCAAAACCTCTTTTAGGAATATTTATAGTTCTTGAAAAAGCTAAAAAATCTGTATTTAAGATTACAAGTCTTAAAAAAGCTAAAATATCTTTGATCTCTTTTCTTTGATAAAAAGAGAGTCCACCATAGATTATGTAAGGAATTTGATTTTCAAGTAAAATATCTTCAAAGACTCTAGATTGAAAATTTGTTCTATAAAAAATCGTTATATCTTTTAATGAAGTTTTTTCGTTCTTTGTATGTTTTAAAATTTTCTCTACGACGAAAGCTGCTTCTAATTTTTCTGTATCAGCTTTAAAAACCTTTATTTTTTCACCATCTTCAAGATCGCTTTTTAGATTTTTTTCAAATCTAGAAGAGTTGTTTTTTATAAGTTCATTTGCTGCTTTTAAAATAGTTGGAGTAGATCTATAGTTTGTTTCTAGTTTAATGATGGTTGCGCCTTTAAAATCTGAATCAAAGTTCAAAATATTTTGATATCTAGCGCCTCTCCATGAATAGATAGATTGATCAGGATCTCCAACAACGCAGATGTTTTGAGATTTTTGAGATAAAATTTTAGCAATGGTATATTGAACTAAGTTTGTGTCTTGATACTCATCTATTAAAATAAAGGGCCATCTTTTTTGATAAAAATCTAAAACCTCTTTGTTTTCTTTTAATAGTTTTGCAGTTAGATATAAAAGATCTTCAAAATCTAGAGCGTTGCAAGTTTTTAATTTGCTTTGATATAGACGAAATGCTTCGATTTCATTTTTTGTAAGATGAGACATCGCATTTGTGTCGTTTACATCTATTAAATCATTTTTTAAAGAAGCAATTTTATATCTGATTTTTTTTAAAACAGATTTGTCTTCTTTTAATTGCAGATGAGATAAACACTCTTTTAAAATTTTTAAAGAATCTTCTTCATCATAGATAGTAAAGTTATTTGAGTAGTCTAAATGATTAATAGATTCTCTTAAAATTCTTGCACCAAGTGAGTGAAAAGTTGAGGCTATTATATTTTTAGATGTCAGTTCTCTTATTCTTGTAGAGAGCTCATTTGCAGCTTTATTTGTAAACGTTACAGCTAAAATTTCACTAGGATCAACTCCAATGGAAATAAGTTTTGCGATTTTCATAGTAACGACTCTAGTTTTTCCAGAGCCGGCTCCGGCGAGTACTAAAAGAGGGCCTTCTATATGATTTACAGCTTTTTCTTGCTCAGTATTTAATAATATATTTTTCATGTGATAGGTTTTCTCATCTCTGATTCTTTTATGCCTAAATTTCCATATCTATGATATTCATAGGTTATGCTAATTTCTTTAATGTAATGTAAAAGCTCAAATCTTCCATTTGCTAAAACAGGAGC
>JAAKFW010000231.1 GCA_011064905.1 Candidatus Anoxychlamydiales bacterium
CTGAAAGATTTTGTCGTGAGCCCATTGCCTTAATAGGGCACGATGCGGTTCTAACGAGGGGGAGGCTGAGTGATCAGTCCTCTCTACTCTCTCTTTTAAAACTCTTTTTCTATATTTCTTTTTTTTTGCAAATTTATTTTCTCATATTAAATTTGCAAGAAACGCAAACCACAAAAGAGTTATAATCAGGTACATTCAGATTTCAGCGTTTCAAGAAAACGTATTAAGATACATCAGTTGCGCATCTAAATCCATAAGTACCATTGACAGTACCTGGATTATTTCTATGTCTGTGAGCGCATCTCATATCTTCTTTTAGAGATTTCCAGCAACCTCCTCTTAGAACTCTATATACCCCTTGTTTAGGGCCTGTAGGATTCTCGGGCTCTTGCATTGATATATCATAGAAATTATAAGCATACCAGTCTTCACACCACTCATAAACATTACCAACCACATCATAAAGACCGTAGCCATTTGGTGGATAGCTCATAACAGATGTTGTATCGGAATTAAAAAAATTAGCTTGAGTATGATCGATATCTAAGCCTGTTGGATACTCAGCGCTATCCTCCCCGCCTGTAGCCGCAGCTTCCCATTCAGCTTCAGCTGGAAGTCTTTTTCCTACCCATTTAGCGTAGGCTTGAGCTCCATACCAAGTGATACCAACAACTGGATGTTTCACGTAGCCAGATTCAATAATAAGTTTACCAGCTGTTCTTTTAATTCTTGAATTTCTAAGTCTGATGATATCATTATTATCAGAATTTTTCTCACCACCCATAAATTCTAAAAAACGAACAAATTGTTCGTTAGTAACTGAATGGATATCTAAAGCGAAACTATTAATTGTAACTTTATGTTTTGGTTTTTCATCACGAGAGCCACTGTCACTACCTCTTGTGTAAGATCCTCCAGGAACTATTACCATTTCAGTTAAGAGAGGTTCTACATTTTTAATTTCAGCTTTTTTAGGTTGATAATAAGATACGTTTAATTCTTTTTGAAAAATAGCTCCAGGATCAGGTTCATATATTGGCCTATCAATTTTTTGAGGATTTATAATTGGTTTTTGATCTGTTTTTTCAATACTTGTAAATTTCACAGATTTTGGATCAGTTTTTAGATCTTTATCTTCTTTTTCTAAGTTATTTAAATCTTGAGAAAATTCAAAAGACATTTGCATAGCATTTTCAACTTTTCTCTCAACTTCTTCCCAGGATAAAATCTCTAAAGAGGATATATCTGTTTGGTCTGTTGATAAAAATGAATTTAAAGCTTCGATTAGTTTTTCAGGCCTTCTATTTATATCTTTTTGAAGACATTTGCAGATAAGCAAATCCCAGTTTAGTTTATATTCAGGAGCAATTTTTGAAGGAAGGTCAAAATACCCTTGAGGAAACTCTCTAGCTATAAGATAATATGCTAAAACACCAAAAGAATAAATATCTGCTTTTAAGGTTATTTTTTCATTTAAATCTTTAAATTTTTGTTCAGGGGCTAAAAAATTATAATTTGCTAAAAATTTACTTGTAGTATGAGCATCTGATTTTGGGTTTTTTATAAGTTCTTCATTAGAGATCATTTCTTTTATGAGATGTTTTTCAGTTTGGAATAAAACTTTTCCCTCTCCGATTAATCTAGAAAGACCAAAATCTGAGACATGAACTTTTAAACCGGTATCTGTTGTTCTTACAAAAATATTGCTAAGTTTTAAAGATCTATGAGCTAAAAAATCATTATCGAAATTTATGAGATGCGCGTAATCTAAAGCAGAAGCAATTTGTCTTAAAATAGCTTCTACTTCAACTTCAGGAAGTACATCACCTTTATATCTCAAATATCTATCTAAGCTCAGTATTTCATCGTTTGAATCAACCATTGCATCCATAACTAAAAAATAACGATCATCTGCTTTTGAAATATTGTGAAGCTTTACAATAGATGGATGATCTAGTGTTGTTAAAAGTCCAATGTCATTTTCAAATTTTTCAATAAACTCTTCATTTTTTGAAAGCTCTAAAGGCAGCACTTTCAAAGCTACTTTTTGTTTAATAATTTTATGTTGAGCCAGGTAAACCTCTCCGAAAGATCCTACGCCTAACTTTTTTAAAATCACATAATCTGCTAGAGTTTTCATGCTTTTTTCTATTTAACTTTTCTTAAATGAATCA
>JAAKFW010000232.1 GCA_011064905.1 Candidatus Anoxychlamydiales bacterium
GGGAAATTAAAAATTATTGATAAAAAATTATTTGAAACAGTTTTTTGGGAAAGATAAGTTATAAATATTTTGAAAAATTACGTGCAGCGCAATTGCCTCTAATAAAAAATTCCTTGCGTTTTTTTTTGCAAAGGATTAATTTATCGTACAAATTTTAACTCTGCTACTAAGGGCAGCTTAAAGAATAGTGGTCTTCAATGAAAACAAACATTAGGGAAAGAAAAAAACTAAGTACTATCGCGGTGGGACCCAAACATTTGTTTGCAGGCCTTGCCAGTTATATTTAGGAAAAATTTCCACTTAAAACAATGGTTGTAAGCGCATTTTTTAAGTCCTAGCGGCGGAGTTTTTTTTAACCTATAAATAAGTCGTTGAAAATTTAGTATCTCTATTTTCTATATCCGATAGATTGCAATCTTTTATCTTAAAAAAACCATTCAAGATATCTTTTATCTTTAAACTAAAATCTTCTTTTGAATATTTTTCTCTAAGAGAAGATAAAAATTTTTCATGAGATCTATTTTTTCTATATTTTGGAGCTATTTTAGGAATTTTTAAATATCTTTTCATTTTTTTATCATCAAAATCCATTAAAAAAGATGTGTGGAGTAAAAAACGATCTTTTTTGATGTACATAGCGTTTCCAGCTATTTTTTTATCATCTATTACAAAATCATTTTCAATTAATTTAAAATTATCTACTTCAAAAACTTTTTTATAAAAACTTTCCGCCCATCTTAAAATTGGCTCTGGAAAAAAAGTTATATCTAGAGATTTTTTTGAAAAAATAAATGTTACAAATAAAGTGTTTTTATCTACGAAAACACATCCGCCTGCAGTAAATCTTTTGAGTATTGGAATATTATCTTTTTTAGCTTTTTCAATTTCTACTAAATCTTGAGCAACATTAGAAATACCTAAAATTACCGAGCTAGAAGTTCCCTCATTGATAAGACAAAAGGGTTTATCATAATTTTTTAATAAAATTTCTTCTAATCTGAGCTGCTTGAAAATATTTAACTTTTTTGTATGTATTAAACTTAGCATTATTTTACCTAGTATCTATTTTTATTAGAAATTTTTAAGGATTATTTTTTTTTAATTTAAATGAAATAGAACTGACTTTTTTTCTTCTTTTTTTATCCTCTTCGCATTTTTCTAAAAGCAAATTTAGCTGATCTGCATCTAGTGGAAGAAATAAAAAATCAAAAACACCGGCTTTTATAGCTTTTTGTCTATACGCTTTTTTTATGCTTTTAGTAATTAAAATTATAGGTGTTGTGAAAAGTCTTTTCCTTTTTTTTAATTGAAAACAAAGATCTATGGCATTTTCAATTTTCTCATCGATTATTACCAAATCTAAGTTCAGAGTCTCTGCCGTTTCAATAGCTGCTGCGTCTTCTTTTTTTTCAATAACATGAAATTGATCTTCTAGGTTTTTTCTAAAAAATAGTTTTGTATTTAGATTTTCAGTGACGACTAGGGCTAGGGGTTTTTCTTGTATCATAAATTTATATTAACAATAAATTTTAGTTTATGAAAGATTTTTTATTTTGAAGGGATATCATCAAAATTGAAATATCAGCAAAAGATACTCCATTTATTTTTGATGCAATCTCTAAATTTTGAGGTGTGAATTTCATTAATTTTTCTATAGCTTCATATCTAAGCCCTATAACTTTTTCAAAATTAAAATTTTTAGGAACTTTTATTTTTTCTAAGTCTTTTAGTTTTTGAACATCTTTCTTTTGCCTATTAATATAGCCTTCATACTTTATCTCTAGCTCGATTTGATCATTAATTTCTTTTTTATAATCAAAAAAATCTTTAGGATAATTTTTTAATAGTTTTTCATATGAGTTTTCAACTCTAGAGAGTAGTTTTTTTAATGAAAAACCCCTCCCATCTATTGTTTTATGTATTTTAGATAGTCTCGTAACTTCACTTTTAATTATTTTCTTTTTTTCTTTTACTTTTTGATATTTCTCTTTATCTATTAGTCCCAATTCATATCCATATTCTCTAAGGCGCAGATCCGCGTTATCTTGCCTTAGTAAAAGTCTATACTCTGCTCTTGAGGTGAACATTCTATAAGGCTCTAAAATCTCTTTTGTAGTTAAATCATCGATC
>JAAKFW010000233.1 GCA_011064905.1 Candidatus Anoxychlamydiales bacterium
ACTGAGAATTGTTTTTAGCTCTAAGATAAAAAAATGCTTAAAATGAAAAGTTGTTTTGTCTTAGAGCTTCATATAAAGCGATAGCAACAGTGTTTGATAAATTTAAACATCTAGAATTTTTTTTCATTGGAATTTTTAAAAAATTGTTCTTGTATTTTTCAAAAAAGATTTTTGGAAGACCAGACGTTTCTGATCCAAAAATTAAAATTGCATCTTTTTTATATTTAACATCAGCATATGATTTTTCAGCCTTAGATGAAAAAAAATAAAATGATTTTTTATCTAGAAGATATTTTTCTAAATCATCTATTTTTTCTAAATCTAGATCTTTAAAATAGTCAAGACCTGCTCTTTTTAAATTTCTATCTGAGAGAGAAAATGATGCAGGTGTTACTATTGAAAGTGATGCATTTGTAAGATAACATGTTCTAATAATATTTCCGGTATTTTGAGGGATCTCCGGCTTAAATAAAATGATTTGCATTAGAGGACTATTTTGTTATTTGCGATTTCAGATAAAGGATCTTTTTTAGCATCTAAAGTGAGAACTTCTATATCAAAAATTACAAGAGAATTCAAATGAGGGGAGTTTTTGCCAAAAACTAGATCTGGATGAATAAAAACTTTTCTTTTTTCATGAAGATTCATTCCAACTATTGCTTTTTGTAGAGCTGGCAGAGTCTCTGCTAAATTTATTGTCTCTTCTGAAGTTGTAAAAATTTTATCATCTAAATATCTGCCTGTCATTTTCACAATTGGATTATGATAAGTTTCAACTTTTTGGGGTTTCCCTTTTTTTAAAATTTTGTATTGAAGTTTCCCTTTTTCTATTTCAATGACATCTTTGTCTTTTAGATTTGTTATTAAAAAAAATGTCGCATCTTTTAAGTTTTGAGAAGTTTTTTTTTCATTTTCTTGGATTTGAATTTGAGCTAAAGCTTCTAAACATTCGTCCTCACTCATTGGAGATAGTTTTTTTTGAGAACCCTTTTTTATACCCTTTAGCATATTTTTAAGATCTAATTTAAAGCCAAGATCATCTAAATTTTTGCCAATGATATGTCCAAGAGATTCAGATAGTTTTTTTATATCTATTTCTTTTTCTTCTGCAAAGGCAGTAGAAAAGATTGCTAGAGTAAAAACAAAAATTATAAGAAATTTTTTTAAAAATTTCACCATGGAATCTCTTTTATATCTTTTGTTTCGATCTCAAGCTCTTTTAATTGGTTTTTATCGACAGTGCTTGGAGATTGTAGCATTAGATCCAAACTCTTTAAGGTTTTTGGAAAGGCTATCACATCTCTTATGTTATCTGTATTTGTTAAAAGCATAATTAGCCTATCAAAACCATATGCAATACCACCATGTGGAGGAGTTCCATATTTTAGAGCATCAATAAAAAATCCAAATTTTTGTTTTATATCAGTATCTGTTAGTTTTAAAAGTTTAAAGATTTTTGATTGCATCTCACTATCATAAATTCTTTGGGAGCCTCCAGCTATCTCATAGCCATTTAAGACTAAATCATAAGCATCTGCTCGAACTTTTAGAGGCTCTTTTTCTAAAATTTCTAAATCTTTTGTACTAGGAGCTGTAAATGGATGGTGCATAGATTTTAGTCTTTTTTCATCTTCGTCATATTCAAATAAAGGAAAATCTTCTACCCATAAAAATTTATAGATGCCTTTTTTTATTAAGCTTCTATCTGTAGCTATTTTTCTTCTTAAGTGATCTAATCCTTGATTTACTCTCTCATCTTTATCTGCTGCAATTATTACTAAATCACCATCTTCCATATTTAATTTTTTTTCGATCTCATTTAAAAGCTCTGGTGTAAAAAATTTTAAAAGACTAGATGATAGAGAAGAATCTGTCTTTTTAATAAATGAAAGCCCTTTCAATCCAAAGGGTTTTACAAAAGAAGATAGATCATCTAATTTTTTTCTAGATAGATCAGAGCCACCTTTTACATTGATAGCCTTTATGCAGCCATCTAATTTTAAAATATCTAAAAATATAGAAAATGTTGATTTTTTTGCTATCTCATCTATTCTATGAAATTCCATAGAAAAACGAAGATCAGGTTTATCTGTTCCATATTTTTCTAATGATTG
>JAAKFW010000234.1 GCA_011064905.1 Candidatus Anoxychlamydiales bacterium
AATGCTGATATTAGCAACATTATGAAGAGAAGTATTCTTCTTTTAGAAATCGAAGTAAAACTCAAGTGTTCCTCCTTGCAATGTTAGCTGATTCACTAGTCTTCCTGTCGTAAAGGAATAAAATTGAAGTTGATCTAACCAAAATTGCATTTCATAACCCAATTTTATAGAAAATCGGTATCGATTTTGAATGGAGTTAGTATTCCATCCAAATCCCATGAATGTTCTCAGCATTGAAGAGCCACCGTTGATATTCTGAAGGTTGACAGAAACCTGCTCTGAGAGATCGTTATGAAAGACATCTCCAAACGTCCAATGTCCCCACATAAGAGCTCCAGAAAAATCACTGAATAAATAAAATCGGTTTTGATTACTAAATAAATTCCATTTGGCATTGATGCCTGCTTTGGGGCCTATTCCCCAGTAGTTATTTTTTAGATTCTCAGTACCAATATTAAAAAATTCAGAACCGGAAAGATCTGGATTTAACCACTTCGTCTTTATGGACTGATCTATCCATCCTCCTTTTATGCCTAGGAATGGATGTAAAGTTAGAGATTTGTTGATTCCAAATTTACGACCTAGCTCCCAGTCCATCATATTAAAATGTATTGTCCAGGCGATGCTAGCTCTCTGATAAGAGGGACCAGAGAGGCCTGACCCGTCCGTATTGTTGACATAAAAATTACCTAAATACGTAGAATGAACAGCTCCAGGCAGGCTTGATATATTATCTTTTCCTCGAGTATGAAACCATGTATAGTAGACTTGTGCATCCCACTGATCGTGTTGCATCCCGTACCCTACTCCAACCCTAAAACCCGGATCCCATCCAAAATTGACTTGCTGTATGTTATTAGAAGATGCGGAGCTATCGGATATAATCTCTTCAGCCCAGGCATCTGCTCCAGCTTCTCTAGCAGTCCAGAAAATAAGATTGGCAAAAATATCAAAATCTTTGGAGTTGGATGAGGAGGTATCTGAAATGCTTAGCAATCCATTATTACTTTCTTGTAGATTTACAGATGAAGCCATAGCATTCAACGCAAAGCAAAGAGCCATAGCGAATATAATAGAAAAGCATCTTATTTTCAAATGAGTAATCCTCACTAAACTACGGGTTGTATGAACAACATAACTTTTCTCTCTTCCTTCAGGAAGGGGGTTTTATGAAATTTTCTAAAATAAAAATTTACTGTGCTGAACGAATAAAATCTAGTCAAAAGTTCTAAATCTTCCAACCATCCCAAATTTTTATATTGAAAACCTTTCAAATAAATTCACTTAATAAATTTCATTACGTGACATTTTAACTTATGAGAATTAGGACACAACTACTTTGTTCCTACACAGGCAATAAAGTCTTGAAAAAAAACATAGAAGAGTATAAATTTTATCGTTTTATATATTGAGGTAAGTCATGAAATTATTAATGCTAGTTGTTTTTGCTTTTTTTTCCTTTGTTTCATTAAATGCTTTTCCTCAGGACGTCCCTAAATTAACGTTGAGCTCTTCAGCAAAAATCCAGAAACCAGCAGACGAATTGCAACTTAAAATTGGAGTAATTACTCGATCTGTAACGGCAGAAGAGGCGCTTGAAGAAAATAGCTTCAAAATGAGAAATGTTATAGATAATTTAGAAGCGGCTGGATTTAATAAAGATGATTATGAGACGAGTCAATTCTCCATAAATCCAACCTATACGCCTTATCCGAAGAATCCACCTACAGATTGGAGACAAACTATAAATGGCTACGAAGTTACCAACTCAATTCTTATACATACAGACAAACTTGATATGGCGGGCAAAATAATCGATTTATCCAATAAGGCTGGAGCAAATAGTATTACTGATGTGAAATTCGGTTTGCGCTATGCAAGAGATTATTGGACGGAGGCTTTGGAGGCGGCTGGATCTAATGCTATCAAAGACGCTAAAGCAATTGCTAAAGCCACAGGTGTCCAGCTGGTCCGTGTCTTGTCGATCTCTCTCAATAATACTCAAGTAAGATCTCCGCAGGTTAATCTCGAGTGTTTTGCAAAAGCCGGAGCTAGTGAAATGGCTCCTCCTATTGAACCGGGAGAAGTCTCTATTGAGGCAAATATCTC
>JAAKFW010000235.1 GCA_011064905.1 Candidatus Anoxychlamydiales bacterium
GGCTGTGATGAGACATTGCGTAATCAACATGATTAGAAGATTTAAAAATAAAAGACAATCAATAAAAGGATTAAGAAAACAGGCTGCATGGGATGAAGAAATTTTAAAAGGAATTTTAGATATGGCAAGTTAAAATTTTAATGAGGTAGCCCTGAGACTTAGACCAGTATTGATAACTACTTTAACAACGGTTTTTGGAATGCTCTCATTAATTTATTCTTTCAATAAACACCAAAAACTCTTATAGTTTAGAAACTTTTAACAACAATCATTTTAAATATGTCATCTTTTCTAACACCAATAAGATCTACCCCAGAATCCAATAATGTTTTCACTGAGTCTTTTGAAAAGGTTAAAAATACAATTGGATCACTTTTTTCTAAACCAAAACAAAAGAGCAGCTCTTCTGAAAATGCAGAGACAAAGACTTGCGAAGACATACCTTTAAGAGAATCTAGTCGAGCAACCATTTTAAGAAAATATTTTGAGACTAAAGCAAAAAAAGAACCGACCCTTCTTGAAGGGTTTGGCTTAGGGATTCAAAACCAAGCTAATAGTTGCGCAATTGCCTGTATACTTTTTAACATCTGTTCAATGTATGGATACAGAGAGCATTTTGATGAGTTTCTTGCTTTTAGTGAAGAAGATACTGAAGATGCAAGAACTTTAAAATTCGCTTTAATGGATCTGGTAAGTCATTTAGACTCTCCGTATGAAAGAGGTATGGTTCCTGGTTTTAAACTTGAAAACATCAGAAATATAGTAATGCCGGAAGATACTAAAAAAGCTGTTTTTTTAGATCCTGATGAATTTATTACTTCTTTTTTTGACAAATTAAACATTCCTTTTGGAAAAAGTTTGGTTAAAATATCACCTACTCAAGAGCAGATTCCTAATACAAAAAAAACCACATCAATCCAAACGATTATTAATACCATTTTAAAAGAAAACTCAAAAGCTGAAGAAAGCGAAACAATTATCGATGAAAAAAATACAAAAATTTTGTTTATTCAAATGCCAAGACAAGGTTGTGAAGATACTAAAATTGATCACATAAAAAATTATGGTAATGTTTGGCCTTCACCTCAAATTGAAATTGGTAGTACCAGATTTAAGCTCCAATCATATTTAGTAAATGTTAATCGCAATCATTACATCTCATATGTTTATTATGAAAAATTTGACCAGCTCTATATTTTTGATAGTAATGCTGCTGAAATAGATGATGAAATAGCACCTGCAATCCATCAAGCATATGGTTTATCTCGTATCTTTTTAAAGAAAAATTCTCTTAGAGGATTGGTAGCACAAAATCCAAAGCTTTTCAGTGGCTTAGAATTTCATTACAAAAGAAGTGTAAAAAATTTAGCTTATTTGACATATGTGAGAGATGATGAAAAATAAATATTGTTTTTAAGAAACAATACTACCAATTTCTTTATCTTTAATAAATGGAATCTCTAAATCATCATCTTGCTCGCCACAAGCAAGGATCATGCCTTGAGATTCAATTCCCATCAGTTTTGCTGGTTTTAAATTAGCAACGACGATAACTTTTTTTCCAATTAACTTTTGAGGACGCACACTTTTAGCAATACAGGAAACTATCTGTTTTTTTTCAAAACCCAAATCTACTTGGATTTTCAAAAGCTTATTACTCTTTTCAACTTTTTCAGCTTCTATAATTTGACCTACTCTCATATCTAGTTTATCAAAATTCTGACATTGGATATAGTTTTTTTCTATCAATTCTCGGATCATCGATATCATCAAAATGATCTAAAAAGTTCATGTTTTTATCAAGCATTATGTAACTCCTTTTTTTACACAATGCCTTTAACTATCGCTATTTATGTTTATTTTTTAAATCGTTTTTAACGAGGTAGCCCTAATATCAGTTGGAGTATTTTCTATTCTATCCCACAATTATAACAACTATCTTAATCAAGAAGAAACAAAATAATTCTATAGCCTATCTAGCAAATAGATAGGCTATAATTTATTAAAATTTTATAAGAAATCCTCAATAATAGGATCTGATTAAAACCGCTAATATAACAATCGCAACAGCTGCAACTCTAATAATAG
>JAAKFW010000236.1 GCA_011064905.1 Candidatus Anoxychlamydiales bacterium
ATAATCTTTTCTTTTTTTACTTCTCTTACTATAATAGTCCTAAATATATGTTAGTGGACAACTTATGAAATATCAAATCCCTAAAGGTCTTTTCGATATCTTGCCATATGCTAAAGAGAGTTTTAAAGAAGTTGGCAAATGGCAGTATCTAGAATCCATAATAAAAAAATTAGCTATAGATTATAATTTTGAAGAGATTAGAGTTCCTATTTTTGAAAAAACCGAGCTTTTTTTAAGAGGGGTTGGAGGGACATCTGATATAGCTTCAAAAGAGTTATATACATTTTTAGATAAAGCAAAAAGATCGATGTCACTAAGACCCGAGGGAACCGCTTCTGTAATGAGAGCTTTTATTGAAAACAATCTATCTCAAGAGAAAAAAATTCATAAACTATATTACATGGGCCCGATGTTTCGTTACGACAGGCCTCAAAAAGGAAGATATCGCCAGCACCATCAACTTGGAATAGAAGTTATTGGCGATAAATCTTTTGAAATAGATGCTGAAGTGATTGATATGTTAATGACTTTGTTTAATAGATTAGAGTTACCAAATTTAAAACTGCTCATAAATTCGATTGGAGATTTAGATACAAGAGCAAATTATAAAAAAGCTTTGCTAGATTTTTTAAAACCAAATTTTGAAAATTTATCTGAAGATTCAAAAGCAAGATTTGATAAAAATCCAATGAGGATTTTGGATTCAAAAGACGAAAGAGACAAAAAGATTTTAAAAGATGCTCCATCGATATTAGATTTTTTATCTGACGGAGCAAAAAAACATTTTGAAAATCTATTAAATATCTTAGATAAGCTAGATATCAAATATGAAGTTGATTCTAAGTTAGTAAGGGGTTTAGATTATTATGATGATACCGTATTTGAAGTTGTCTCTGACAAGTTAGGAGCGCAAAACTCACTAGGTGGTGGTGGTAGATATAATTCTCTTTTAAAATCTTTGGGTGGCCCTGATTTGTCTGGCATTGGCTTTGCATGTGGACTAGAGAGAATTTTACAAACTATGATAGAAGCAGAGGTATATTTCCCTGAAAAAACAGGTCCTTTTCTATATATAATTCCAATAGGCAAAGATGCAAAAGATTTTTCAATTAAATTAGCAAAAGATCTTCGTCATCATAAAATTTCAGTTGATATTGATTTAAATGCTAAAAAAATACAAAAGTCACTTGGTTTAGCTAATAAATTAAATGCTAAGAACGCTCTAATTTTAGCAGATGATGAGATGCAAAAAAAGAGAGCTTCTTTTAAAAACTTAGAAAAAAGAGAACAACAAGAGATAAAATTTGAAGATTTGAAAAATTTTATCAAAGATAAATTCTACAAACTTTAAGGGCCTATTAAAATGTTTAGAACTCACACATGTATAGATCTTGATAAATCAGATATTAGTAAAAAAGTCATCTTATCTGGATGGGTAAATAAAAGAAGAGATCATGGATCTATGATCTTTATTGATTTAAGAGATAGATATGGAATAACTCAAATAGTTTTTGATCCGGAAATATCATCTATAGCTCACGAAATTGGAAAAACTCTGCGCAATGAATGGGTAATATCTATTCAAGGCGAAGTTGTTAAAAGAGAAATGATAAATAATAATTTAAAAACAGGTGAAATCGAAATCTTAGCTACCGAGATCCAAGTGCTCTCAAAATCAAAACCCTCCCCATTTCCGATTTTTGAAGATAAAACCGAGACTAATGAAGAGTTAAGATTAAAATATCGATATTTAGACATTCGAAGAAAACCAATATTGGATAAGCTTAAAATCAGACACCTTGCGATGTTAGAGACTAGAAACTTTTTCTCAGAAAATGGTTTTTTAGAGATAAACACTCCAATTTTAGGTAAATCAACTCCAGAGGGAGCAAGAGATTATTTAGTGCCCTCTAGAGTCTATCCTGGCAATTTTTATGCACTTCCTCAGTCTCCACAGATATTCAAACAACTTTTAATGGTTGGAGGAATAGATAGATACTTTCAAATAGCTCAATGTTTCAGAGATGAAGATCTTAGAGCAGATCGCCAACCTGAATTTACCCAGATCGATGTTGAAATGAGTTTTGA
>JAAKFW010000237.1 GCA_011064905.1 Candidatus Anoxychlamydiales bacterium
ATCATCGAAGTTAAAATAATAATCTTTTTCTTTTTGTTCTTTTTGCAAAACACGCATAATGGTTGACTTTCCAGATCTTCTAATTCCACTGATTATCAATATATTTGGATCATCTATGAATCTTCGAATCACCTCTGATTCCGATCTCTCAAAATAATTTTGTGGAAACTGATATTCTCGTTGATCTGCAATAATTTTTTTTAATATTTCACGATTCATGAAAAATCCTTTTTCTTTTATTCATTATTGTATCACAAAAACCGCGCAGTGTCAATGCGAGGTTTTAGCCTAAACCGCGCATTGACACTGCGGGGCTTCGTAGACCTTTTATTATAAGCAGATTAAGCCATAGCCAATTCCATGATTTTTCAGATTTCCATCAACTTTCTATAATAAAAAGTTCTAAAAGCATCCGATCATGGACAATTTTAAAAAAAATTAGTTTAGATTAATAAACACGCAAGATCTTTTAATTAGTTTCTAAATCAGAAATAAGTGCTAGAGCTCTTTTACTATCTTCTTCATTAACCATTAATTTGACTCCATGTATAGCCATTTGTGGCTCTAATCCACCGCAATCATCAGAATTCAAATACGAAACAATCCCTTCTTTTGATAAATAATCCTTGCAGATTTCAGCTTTTAATTTATCTATAAATATTTTTATACAAACTATCTCACTCATAGTAATACCTCCTATGAAAAATCTTATCAAAATGATATAAGCTAAACAATTTTTCTGCTACCCTTTAAATCAAAATATTTAAATTAGAAAAACTATATTTTTTTTAAAGCCTTTGTTAAACTTACTCTCTTTTAATTTAAGTTAAATAAAGGCTTTTTCGTGAAAAATTATTTCATAAAATTACTCTATATTTTTACAGCGCAAAGTGCACTTGCCTACCCTGCTCATAAAGCTATTATTAAAACTGAGTTTATCTTCAATAAACCTCCCTTTAAATCATGCCATGCGTCTACTTTAACAGAGACTAGTACCAATAAAATTTTGTGTAGCTATTTTGCAGGATCTGAAGAAGGTAAAAAAGATGTATCTATTTGGATATCTAGTTTAGAAAATTCTTCTTGGTCTGAGCCTAAAAAATTAATTAACTACCCGAAAGAAGCTCATTGGAATCCTGTTTTGTTTACACTTCCTTCTAATGAAATCCTGCTTTTTTATAAAGTTGGCAAAAACCCAGGAACTTGGTCTGGTTTTTTAAAAAGATCCCATGATAATGGCAATAGTTTTACAGAAAGTGAAATCTTTCCATCTGGAATATATGGCCCTATTAAAAATAGACCACTGCTTTTAGACGAGGGAACTTTACTTTGCCCTTCTTCTCAAGAAAGTTATGTAGCTTGGGCTTGTTATATGGAGCTCACAGATAAAAACTGCAGAAAATGGCAAAGAAGCGCTCCTATTACAGATCCTCAAAACTCAAGAGGAATAATTCAGCCCACTCTATTTTTAACAAAAGAGGGCAATATAAAAATGCTCGCTCGCTCATTTAAGCAAGGCTATATCTATACAGCAACATCAACCGACAAAGGATGCACTTTTTCAGATGCAACCCCAACTACTCTACCTAATCCAAACTCTGCTATTGATGCTATAAAACTTTTAGATGGAAGAGTACTTTTAGTTTATAATCATTCTAAGAAAAAGCGTTTTCCCATAAACGTTGCTATTTCCGATGATGATGGCAAAACTTGGAAAATGAAACTCTCTTTAGAAAAAAAACGAGGTGAGTATTCATATCCAGCTGTTATTCAATCAAAAGATGGTTTAGTGCATATCACATATACTTGGAAGAGAAAGAAGATAAAATATGTAGTTCTAGATCCGAAATTATTATGAAATAGCTATCTTTTTTTCTTTTGCATAAAAATAAGCTGTTTTTATGTGTAGAGGCCAAGCATCAACATTAAAATCTGTATCTATATCGATATTTTTTAAATCATCAATTGCAATCCATTTGAAATCTGAATGCTCATGAGATAGTTTTACCTTATCTGATGCGGCTAAACAAACATACGATATGCTAAGAAGCG
>JAAKFW010000238.1 GCA_011064905.1 Candidatus Anoxychlamydiales bacterium
AGATACAAAAGATTTAAAAGCACCTCAGATAATAGAGAATCTTTTTGCAAAATTAGAAGAGTATTCTAAAGATGCTGATCAGTACGATGATATGACTGCTCTACTTTTTAAAATTAGATAATATCTTTTTTTCATTTAAGCCCTTCTAAGGTTAGACGATTTAAATGAGCTGTTAAATAAAGTGGAATTGAAAGAATATTATCATACAAAGATAAGGCATTTTCTGAAAGCCTCACTCCCAAAGATAGTTTTTTTAACTCAATGAAATTATGAAGAGATTTAAGTTTTCCTGTTGATCCCGCTTTTACTTCAATAGGTACAATTTTAGAATTTATTGATTGAACAAAATCAACTTCTGAACTAGCTGGTTTTTTTCTTTCCCAAAAAAGCAGAGATCGATTTTGATCAGAGGGATTATTAGCTAATATTTCTTGAGCAACAAATTGCTCTGCTAGCTTTCCTGAATTTATTTGTAAAATGTCTTTTTCAAAAAACTCTTGAGCATCTACCTCGCTGGCAGTTTGTAAAAGACCTATATCTAAAAACATGAGCTTAAAACGATGATCTTTAACATGTGCATGCAAAGGTAGACCGCTAGCTGTAGTAGCAAAAATTTGTAATATAATACCTGCGGATGTAAGTAATTTGATTGCTGGTTTTAAATCTCTTGATCTTGTCTCTTTATCAATATGGGAATATTTCAAAATTTGTCCGATTAAAATTGGCGCCTTTAAAAAAATCATTTGAAGATATTTATGATCAACATGTTTTGAGTATTTTCCAAAATCACTTTCATAAGCTTGAAGAATTCTTCTATGAACTTTTTGACATTCTAAAAATGAATTAGTTGATTTATAAGTATTTATTGCATCGGGCATTCCTCCTATAAAAAAATATTTTCTAACCCATTTTAGAAGTTCTATGTGTTCAAAATTACTAAATGGATTTTTTAATGTTACATTTTGTAATCTTTGAAAAGCTATAGGAGCTAGCTCTTCTAAAAATTCTTCAAAAGAAAAAGGCCTAAGATATAAGAATTCTACTCTTCCTACAGGAAAAGAATATTCGTCATTATTTAATAAAAATTCCAATAAAGAACCAGCTGCTATTACGTGTAGATCTTTCATTAATTCTTTAAAATATCTTAAAGAGATCAGAACATCAGGGCAAAGTTGGATTTCATCTAAAAATAAAAGCGTTTTTCCAGGAGTGATTTTTGTTTCATAAATCAGTTCTAATTGCTTTACGATTTCTAGTGGATCTTTATTTATAAAATAGCGTTTCAAATCTTTTCGCTTTTCAAAATCTACTTTAATAATATTTTCAAAGTTGTTTTTTCCAAAATTTTCAATAAGATAGCTTTTACCTACTTGGCGAGCTCCTCTAAGTAAAAGAGGTAAGTGTTCTTTTCTGTTTTTCCACTCTATTAGCTCATTTTCTAATTTTCGTTTCATGTTTTGGCCTCTTTTTATACCTCTTTATACCATGTTTTGGTTATTTATGGTATCAGTTTTAGCCAAATTTTGGCTAAAGTTATACCCATTTTTAGCCAATATCTGGCTAAAGTTATATACAAAAATAGCAAGTTATTTATTATTAGCTATTTATAAATTCATATATTTTCTATTAGTTTATTTAAATATCCCAATTTTGATGATTTTATAAATTATAAATATTAAATTCGATTTCCTTTAAATTTTTTTACAATGGGACTGTTGAGAGCTGAGGAATAATATTCAATTATTTGTTATCATATCTTCTTTTTAATTAAGGAGAGATCGATGCAACAAGTTGAAATGGTTAGTTTAGAAGATTTAATTCCTGAAAATCATAATTATAGTAAATTTGCTAAACTTTGGTCTTTTGATTATGTCGAAAGACAGCTCAAAAAACTAGAAAAAGATAACCCGTTCAAGGGGCAGGTCTACTAAGATTATTTAAATGTTTATTGCTACAATTTATGGAAAATATAAGTGATAGAGAGCTAGAGCGCTTTATCCAAGAAAACAACTCGGCAAAATGGTTTTGCCATTTTAATCTATCAGAAAA
>JAAKFW010000239.1 GCA_011064905.1 Candidatus Anoxychlamydiales bacterium
TAGAACTATGGGCGTAGCCCAAAGCCTCTATGAAGGAGTTGATTTAAAATCTAAAGGATTTGAAGGTTTAATCACTTACATGAGAACAGATTCTGTTAGTATAGCAACAGAAGCCCTTTCATCTGCTAGAGCATTTATAAAAAATAAATATGGAAATAATTTCCTGCCAGAGAAAGGTATATTTTATAAAAGCAAAAAGTCCGCTCAAGAAGCCCATGAAGCTATCAGACCTACTAATCTGTATCTCTTACCTGATGAAATAAAAGAACTTTTAACTTTAGATCAATTCAAACTATATTCACTTATCTGGAAAAGATTTATCGCATCTCAAATGAAACCAGCTATCTATGATACTGTATCTTGCGATATTCAAACTGATAAAAAAATTCTCTTAAGAGCAACCGGCTCGAATATTAAATTCGCTGGATTTTTAAAAGTTTACGTTGAAAAGAAAGATATTTCAGAAGAAGAAGAAGAATTAAAGCTGCTTCCTCATCTAGAAGTTGGGAAAACTCTAAATTTAGTAGATGTTATCTCAGATCAATCCTTTACAAAACCACCAGCGAGATTTACAGAAGCATCACTTGTTAAAGAGCTAGAGAAATCAGGTGTTGGTCGCCCTTCTACTTACGCTGCTATTATGAATAAAATTCAAAATAGAGAATACACAACAAAAGATAGACTCACCCTAAAACCAACACAGCTCGGCGAGCTCATAATTCAACTATTAGAACAAAACTTTGCTCCGATAATTAGCGTTGGGTTCACCTCTGCAATGGAAGATGATTTGGAGCTTGTTGCTCAAAATAAACGCAAATGGCAAAGCTTGATTGAAGAGTTTTATAAAGCATTCATACCAATGGTTGAAAAAGCCAAAAAAGAGACTATAATTCCTAAAATTGAAACTTCAAGAAAATGTCCAAAATGCAAAGCTCCCCTACAAAAAATATGGTCTAAAAGCAAATATTTTTATGGATGCTCTAAATATCCTGATTGTGATTTCACATCTGCTATAGAGCTTATGGATTTTAAGAAAGATGATTATGAAGAAGGCTTTGATTGGGAACAAACATGCCCTAAATGCAAATCAAAAATGAATCTTAAATATGGTAAATTTGGAGCGTTTCTAGGATGCTCAGACTATCCGAAATGTCAGGGGATTGTAAATATTCCTAAAAAAGGCGAGAAATTTTTAAAACCTGAAGATAGACCGAATTGTCCAGCTCTTGGGTGCGATGGTAAAATTGTCATGAGAAGATCAAAAAGAGGGAAAATCTTTTTTTCTTGCTCAAACTTCCCGGATTGTGATGTCATCGTAAATGATTTAGATGATTTAGAAAAAAAATATGATGCAAATCATCCTAAAACAGCTCATCAAAAAAGAGATCCTTTTTATAAAAAAGGGAAAAAGGGATCTAACTTATTTGAAGTATCTAAAGATTTAGAGAAAATTGTAAAAGGAAAAAAATTATCTAGATCCGATATCTTGAAAAATGTATGGAAATATATTAAAGCTAAAAACCTTCAAGATAAAAAAAATAAAAGGCAGATCAACCCTGATAAAAATTTATCAAAAATTTTTGATAAACCGATCGATATGATGCAGCTATCTACTCACCTCAATAAGCATATGAAAAGAAGTGATAGTTAATTCATTAGAAAAAAGGAAAAAATCAAAACTTTTTAATTTTTTGGTTCTTATCTTAATTCTCTTTTTAGTGGTTTTTCCAAAAGGTGGTATTAAATTTAAAAATATCCCTCTAACTTGGGGGTATATGATTTTAGCAATAATTTCTATATCTACTCTTTTTAGAAAAAAATACTCTGTTAGAAAAGATCATATCTACTCTCTTATTGCTTTAGTTCCTTTTCAGGTATATTCCCTTTTATCTATTTATATAAATGGCACTCAAAGTTCTGGGTTTTTCATCTCCTTTTTAGTGAGTTTTTTATTTTTACCTTTCATATTTTTTTTGGTTTTTTCTGAATATATTGAAAATTTAGATCTAGATTATTTTTTTAAAGTTTTTAAAAGATCGATACTATT
>JAAKFW010000024.1 GCA_011064905.1 Candidatus Anoxychlamydiales bacterium
ACCATATCCTGCAAGAGGGGTGACTGCGCCAGGTAACCCAAAAAAGGCATATCCTACTACAGCAGCAGATACAGCAGCTGATGCAACAAAAATTGGTCGAATTGGTTGTGACATGAGAAACTCCTTTATTTAAGGTTATAAGTTTATTATTAATTATATATTTTAGCATTATGTTTATATAAAATCCAATATAAAAAAAAATATTATATAAAAAAAATATTATTAAAACAATTACCATTAACAAAAAATTACTTTAACATAATAAGCTGATTATCAAAGACTTTTCTGCATCAAAACCTTATCGTAATATTTTCCATTTAGATCTTTCAAAAACTTTTTATGCACCCCATACTTCTCAAATCCTAACCTTTCATATAATTTAATAGCTGGATTGCCAACATATACCTCTAGATGTAACATCTCCAATTTAAACCGCTCTTTAGCAAGTTTAAACAGTTCTTTTAAAAAAGAGGATCCAATACCCAATCCTCTATATTCCTTATCAACGATTATCGCAAATAAAGCTGTATGCGAGATTTTCTTTAAGGAGTTCAAATATAGCAAAGCATTGCCACAAACCTTGCCATCATATACCGATGTTAAAACTGCCTTATAAGACATGAAGCTCATCCAAACTCTAACAGAGTCTTCTATCTCAAATTTGTTACACATCGGAAACCATTTTAATATTTCAGGATCTGATAGCCATTTTATTAAATATTTAGCATCTGATTTTTCTGCAAATCTGATCTTTAACTTATCTATTTGAACCATAAATCAAACATTACCTTAGTTTTATATTGATTATTGTCTTTTATGTATTTTTCTTGGGTAGCGAATTTTTCGAACTTAAAATTCTCTAAAAGAGAGATAATTTCGCATCCTTCAATAACTTCAGCAAATATTGTCTCTAATTTAAATTGATTTTTAGCTAGATGAATTAAGTTTTTGAGCATATCAGAGCCAATACCTTTTTTTCGAAAATCTTTATCTACTATTAGATAAAACATAGCTTCGTGAATAAGCTTTCTATAAGGCATTAAAAATAGCGTTCCTATAGCAACTACTTGATTATTTAATACTCCTGTTAGAGAAGCTTTAAGCTTCGAAAATCCTATCCAGTTTCTTGAGCTCTCTTCTACTTCTTTTTTGGTAGAAAACATAAACCACTCATTGTTCTCTTTTTGATTTAACCATTTAAATAAATGATCATAATCTGACATCTGAGAATATCTAATATCTAACTCTTCCATATCAAGAAAATTCCTTAAGGTACGCTTCTACAAATATATCTATATCCCCATCTAAAACGCCAGCAGCATTCGACGTTTCTACTTTTGTTCTAGCATCTTTAACTAGAGTATAGGGCTGAAAAACATAACTTCTAATTTGAGAACCCCACTCTATTTTCTTTTTCTCTCCACCTATTTTACTAATTTTTTCTTCTCTTTCGAAGATCTGTTTTTCATATAGCTTAGATTTCAACATCTCTAAACAGGTTTGTTTGTTTTGAACTTGAGATCTTTCACTTTGGCAAGAAACAACTATCTTAGTTGGGATATGGGTTACCCTCACAGCAGAATCTGTAACATTTATGTGCTGACCTCCGGCTCCTGATGCCCTAAATGTATCTACTCTTATATCTTGAGGCCTTATCTCTATTTCAATATCCTCAGCAAGTATCGGGGAAACATCAACAGATGCAAAACTAGTATGCCTTCTTTTAGCTGAATCAAATGGTGATATTCTAACGAGTCTATGAACTCCTTTTTCAGATTTGCAATATCCATAGGCAAATTCTTTTTCAAACTTATAAGTAATGCTTTTTATTCCGGCAACATCTCCGTCTACTTTATCTATTATAGACACTTTAAATCCTTTTTTATTAGCGTATCTTTCATACATCCGAGATAGCATGAGAGCCCAATCACAAGACTCTGTTCCTCCTGCACCTGCATTAATAGATAAAAAACAACTAGAAGGATCTAACTCGTGAGATAACATTTTTTTCACTTCAAGATCGGACAGTTTTTTTTCAAGGTTTTCTATCTCCAACCCAATATCGCTCATTAAGCTTTCATCTTTTGCTTTTTTAGCTTCAATAAAGAACTCTTTTAAATCCTTAAAATTTTTTGATATCTCATTAAAAGGAATAGTCCAAGATTTTAAAATATTTAATTCATTAATAGTTTTTTTAGCTTCTTTTTGATCATCCCAAAATGTCGGAGTCAACATTTTTTTTTCTAATTCATCTATCTTTTTTTCTTTTGAAGCAACGTCAAAGATACCTCCACATTTCTTCAATTCTACTTTGAATAATCTCTAGCTTCTCATCAACATTATATATCATTATATTCTCCAATATATCACTAAATATCTAATTATACTACTTGCGAAAAATAAAAAATAGCAAAAAAAAAAATGAAAAAATTTATTTTTTTTATAAAAAACCGGATCTTCTCTTTACATAAATCTCCCGCAAGTTATAATATTTGGAAATTATTAAAGAATTATATAACTTTTTGGAGGTAATTAATGTCAGTAAAAGCAATCACAACATCTGCAACAGATGTCGGAAGCAGAATTTTAAATGCAACAACTAGCACTGTTAAATGGGGTGCTCATAAAATAGGTAACATTGGAGGATTCTTAAGAGATAAAGCTTCAGTTGTTATGAGTTTTATTATGGGATTTTTCAAAAATATCCCTCAATATTTCTCTTCAGCAAGAACACATGTAGGTGCTTTTGCTCAATTCATCAGAGACAACAAAGCTAATTCTGCAGGAATAGCAGGTTTTGCAATTGCAGTTACATCGCTCGTTGCTCTTGCAATTTTCAAATATTCTAAAGAAGTTTAATAAAATTTTCATGGCAGTAAGTTTTTTCCTTGCTGCCCATCTTATTTTTTATAAGAAAACAACCCTCAAAATACCTTTTAAGCTATATTTAGTTTTTTTTTTAGCTAGAGCGTAAAAAAAAAATAAACAAAAAAAAATACGATTTCTTTTGACTATAAATTACCTATAGAGATAAAAAAGATTTTATTGGAGAATAAATTTTAGTAAACTTAAGTTTTAAAGGAGAAAAAACTATGGCTAAAAAAACTGTGACTAAAAAAACTGTGACTAAAAAAAAGGCACCATCAAAATTTATGGCACCCTTAAAAGTAAGTAAAGACTTAGAGGTAGTTGTTGGGAAAGGACCAATGCCAAGAACAGAAGTAACAAAAAAGTTATGGGTTTATATTAAAAGAAAAAAACTGCAAGACGATGAAAATAGAAGAAACATTAACCCAGATGCTGCTCTAGCAAAAGTTTTTGGATCAAAAAAATCTATTAACATGTTCAAAATGACAAAATTAATATCTAAGCACTTATCATAATTTTTTTTAAATTTGCCCAAAGACTAAATATCTTTGGGCTTTTTATATGCCTCTTTAAATATTCTTGATATTTTTGCTTAAAAATCTTCAAAGAAAAAACCTCATTTTTGTTATACTTCTCAATTAACATATAGTAAACTAAACCATTAAAAAAAATAATTTACGAATGAAAGAATATAAATACAAAATGCAAATATCTTACGATGGCACGAATTATTTTGGTTGGCAAATCCAAAAAAATAAATTAACTATTCAAGAAGCTATTCAAAAAAATCTTTCTAAAATTTTAGGAGAAGACATTAAAATTATAGCAGCTGGAAGAACCGATGCAAAAGTGCATGCTTTAGAACAAGTAGCTCATTTCAGCTACACAAAAAAGTTAGATTTAAAAAAAGTAATATTTTCTTTAAATTCCCTGCTTCCTCTTGATATTCGAATAAAAAATATAACTCAGGTAGATACAAATTTCCATGCAAGATTTTCAGCTAAATCAAAAATCTACAGCTACCATATTTTTGTAGGAAATGTTGAAGATCCTTTTTCACGAATGTATTCATATAAACCAAATTATAAATTTGATCTGGATCTTTTAAAAAAAGCGAGCAAACGTTTTTTAGGAACTCACAATTTTTCATCTTTCGCTAATAAACAATATACAGGATCAGCTGCTAATAATCCGATAAAAACAATCAAGAGAATAGATATTAAAAAGAGAAAAAACGAAATAATTTTAGAGTTTGAAGCAGATGGCTTTTTATATAAAATGGTTAGAAATATCGTAGGCACTCTTTTAGATGTCGCAAATGAAAAATTGCCTTTAGATATGATTGAAAAAATAATAAAAGCTAAAGATAGAAAAAAAGCATCGAAGCCAGCTGAGCCCCAAGGCCTATTTCTAGTAAAAGTTCTTTACTAAAAAAAAATCTATCAAAAAACAAGGCTTTGGGGAAGCGATCTATTTTCATTCAGCAAGAAATTCTTTGAGATGTCTAATCACTGTTGGAGAGTAACAAATCCAGCTATGTGAGGCTTTAACATCGATCTGCTTATATATACCATCCAGTTTTGTCTCTGAAACAGCTACTTTGCCGTCATTCTTCTCATTAATCCACGGGCTGATACCCAAAGTACCAACTATTTGCAAAACGCTCATATCAGGCGAAAAAACACCTAAATCATCAAAATCCTTTTTTTTCATCAGCTCAGAGCCCGCTTTGTTTTTAAAAAACAATCTCGCAAGCCTTGATGACGAAAGTTTTTGAGCTACTACAGATCCCTTATTTGGAGCTGCTATTAAAATAGCTTTTCCCATTTTAGCCTCGATTGGACACTCTCTATGATTAATTGCACTTCTTAAAACAAGCCCTCCCATAGAATGAGTTACAAAATTTATTGGCTCATTGGGCTTTTTTTTAGCTATTTCGATGAGCTCTTTTACTAGATCCTGGGCATGTTCATTTATATATTTATCCCTACTTTTGTATCTCCAATTATAAACTTCAAAATTCTCTTTTTTTAAGCTTTTTTCAATAAAATACATATTTAGTTTAGTTCTAAAAAAACCATGCACACAAACAAGTGTTTGTTTTTTTAGATTTTCATCTTGTGCTTTCATCACATCTGCTTTTGATTTCATAGGCTTTATTTGGAGTATAACCAAAAATAATAATAAAAATTTCAAAAATCTCATAATTCCATTTTTTTTAATTTAAAACATATCCACTATATCAAAATATCTGGTATTTCTTCAAAAGATTGAAAATGCAGAACATCGTTTGTAATTATACTATCAGTTTTAGGATCTAAAAGAGGTCCTATCAATACACTTTGGGCTGGAGTTTGCTCCAACGCTTTAATTCCGCGAAGAGAATCTTCAAATCCGATTATTCTATCTCCTTTTTTTCCAAAAAGAGTAATTGCTTTTAAATAACCGTCTGGATAAGGTTTTGGTTTTTCATAATCTTCTCTTGTTATCCAGTGATTAATACTTTTTAAAAGGGGCTGCTTTGCTATAATCATATCTGCCATGGGTTTAGAAGAGTTTGTAACAACACATCTTTTAATATCTTGCTTTTCAATCTCATAGAGTAGTTTTTCAACCCCGGGCATTAGATCTATTTTAGAGGATTTTAAAAGATCGATATAAATTGCGTTCTTTTCTTTTCTTAATACATCCCAATTTGGCTCTTTTTCAAAGAGATCTGAGAAAAATGCATATATCCCATCTTTTAAACTCTTATCATCAAAATGTGCTACTGCGCAGAACTTCAAAAAAGACCAATCTAAATTAAATCCTCTTTTTCTTAACATATCAATATATGCTTGATAGTGAATATTTTCTGTATTTACTAAAAGTCCATCTAAATCAAATAAAAAAAGCTGAAAATCATTAACCCACTTCATTTAACCTCTGAAAAATAATATATATATAATAACTATTAGATAATGTTACGCCTCCTTTTAAAAGAAATCAAACAAATCTTCGATAGCAAATTTCTCCAATATAATTTTAAAATAGCTAATTTATTTTTTCATAAATAAAAAAGTATTATATAAAGAAATTATGAGAAGAAAAAATCATTTAGACATAAATTATCTGTATTTTGGGGTTTTCTTAATTATAGGTATAATCATATCAACTCTAGGAGTTTTGGATGTTAAAAACAGCTCTAACCACTCAAAAGCCTTTTTTCTAGTATATGCTTATGGACAAACCATTTTAGAGATAGCATCTTTTGCTTTTCTTTCAGTAATTATAAAAAAATATATGCCAAAAATGGTTTTTACTATTTTTATCGCTTTTACATTTATTTTTTTTATATCTCATATCATCGATTTAGTGCTTTTAAAAATTATGGATATGACAGTTTGGGATGGAGTTTCAATTGCTTTAGATGAAAACTTAGAAAATTTTATTGAAATGCTACATACTACTGGCATCCCTTTTTATGCTTGGATAATTTTTGGCATTTTAATGCTCTCGCTTCCCTTTTTAGGAATTTTTATCTACAAAATCACAGACATTTTTTCTAAAAAAAGAAAACTCCCTCTTTATCATAAACATTTTATTCAGATATTTTTATGTGTACCTTTAGCTTTATTTATCTGGGACTTTAAAGCATCTAAATCAATTGGCGCTAACATTTATGATTCAAATTCTAGAGCTCTTCCTTGGAAACTTACCTTTATACAACCAGATATCTTAAAAACTAAAACTAAACTAGCTTTAAAAAAACCCAAAAATGAAAAAGATAAATTAGCTTTAATCGATAAAAAAGATTTAGAAATAGCTAAAAAACCAAACATCTTTATTTTTGTTATTGAGAGTTTGAGAAGCGATTATATTACATCCGAGACAGCTCCTAACATGACCACCTTCAAAAATGAAAATGTCAGTTTTAAAAGATCACTTGCTAACGCTAATGGGACTCACAAATCTTGGTTTTCTTTTTTTTATTCTGAAAGCCCATTTCTTTGGAAAGATTACCAAAATAGCAATTGGCAATCCGGTTCTACAAGTTTATATATCTTGAAGAAAATGGGATATAAAATTAAAGTTTTTTCAGCGCCTGAGCTTAAATATTACTCAATGAGAGAAGCTCTTTTTGGTAAAGATGAGTATCTTTTAGATACTCTTAAACTCTTTCCTCACTACTCTCCTATTGAAGCTTGTGACTCTGATAAGATGGTAATGAAACATATGAAAAACTCTTTAGAAGATAATTCAAATGTTTACATTGCTTTTTTAGATTCTACTCATTTTTTATATAGCTGGCCAAAAGATTTTGAGACTAAATTCACACCTGTATCTGAGATAGACACATTGAATGTCTACGCTTCTAAAGACAACATAGACCTTTTAAAAAATAGATATAAAAATTCAATATACTTTATTGATTTTTTAATCGGTAAATTCATCGATACTTTAAAAGAAAAAAATCTATTTGATGATTCAATAATAGTAGTTACAGGAGATCATGGAGAAGAGTTTTATGAAGAAGGCCATCTTTTTCATGCATCTCATCTATCTAGTCAGCAAACAAATGTTCCAATCTATTTTAAGTTTGGTAAAAACATAAGAGATATCCCTAAAAGGGATCTAGTGTGTCATATGGATGTTTTCCCGAGTATCTTTGATTATCTCTTTGATAAAAACCTGTTTAATGACTCTTTGAATGGCTCTTCAATATTTGAGGAAAGTAATTTTCCTTTTGTCATAACAGCAAGATATAACGCATCTAGAGCTCCATCTGAGTTTTTTATTCATAATAAAAACGAAAAGTTAACCCTTCGTTTTACAAAGAAAAAAAAGATCTTTAGAAAACAATATTTAGAGATTATATCTTTAAAAGATTTTGAAGATAATGAAATAGATATCTCACAGAATAAAAAATCTGCAAAAGTATTAGAAAAAGCTCTTAAAAAGTATTTTAATAAATAATTTATTTATCAAAACTTTTAAGATAACTATCTATTTCAGCAACTGGCTTGTCTTTTATTTTATCTAACGAATTTATAACATTAGAGATGGAATTTGTCCCCATCTTTGAAAAAATTTGGTTTTGATCTCTATCAAAAACAATTATCGTCGGCATAGATCTTATCTGATATTTCGAAGAAAGGTCTCTTAGTTTATCAACGTTAACTTTTAAGATTTTGACTTTGCCTGATAAACTTTTAGCCCCACTCTCTAAAAGAGGTGCTATTCTTTGACATGGCCTGCACCAAGATGCATAAAAATCAACAATAACCGGCATATCACTAGATCTGAGCTCTTTTTCAAACTCTTTTAAAGATGTAATTTCTACGACCCTTGATGAAAATACTTCAGAAGAATCCGATGCTAATTTTACACTATTTTGTATACCTTGATTAGAGTTTTCTTCTAAATATTTTTGACAAGAAATAGCAGCTTTTGCTCCATCCCCTGCTGCTGTTATCGCTTGTTTATACACAGGATCGATAATATCCCCTATCGCATAAACTCCATCTACAGAAGTTGAAAGGCCATCAAAAACTTTAATGTATCCAGAGTTATCTAATTTTATTTTACTTTGAAAAACTTTACTATTAGGAGTTGATCCTATTGCTAAAAACAGCCCATCTATTGCCATTTTGTATGATTTTTTGTTCTTAGAATCTAATACATCTACAGATTTAACATTTGTATCATCCCCGTTAATTGCCGTAACATTTGTATTATATATAATTTTTATGTTTTTTCTTTGTTCTAGAGATTTAATCTTTTCTTTATCTTTTGCTCTCATTTTATCTTTTCTAACAATAATATAAACTTCTTTAGCTAGATTAGATAAATAATTTGCTTCTACTACAGCAGCATCGCCACCACCCACTATCGCAACTTTTTTATCTTTATAAAATGATCCATCACAAATTGCGCAATTAGAAACGCCTCTTCCCCAATAATCTTTTTCACCTTTAACATTTAAATAATTTGACGATGTTCCCATAGCAATAATACAAGAAGATGTTTTTATTTTTTGAGTTTTATTTGAATATAGATCTTTTAGAGTTATACTAATCGGCTTTTTAGAAAAATCAACATCTATAACTTCATTTGCTAAAATTGTGCAGCCATTTTTTATAGCCTGATCTTTTATTTTATTAACCAAATCATTTCCTGTTATCTGAATTTCTCCCGGCCAATTTTCTACAGAATGTGATTGGGTAATGAGACCGCCCGGCAAGTCTCCTTCAATAATAAGAGGTGTATAACCTGCTCTTGAAAGATATATTCCAGAAGTTAGAGCACCAATGCCTCCACCTAAAATTACTACGTTATATTCATTTTCTTGAATAATCTCATGTTTTTTAATCTCTTTTGTTGAAGCAAAAGAGGTTATTGAAAACATCAATGTAATAGCTGTTATAATTTTTATTATCTTCTTTTTCATATGATGGACCTGCTTTTTCATATAATGTGCCCCTATTATTTATCCGGGTTTAAACTTATTGTATCATAAAAAGCAGCTTGTTTAAACAAAAAAAATGGGTTATCATATAAGCAAAAAAAAAAAGATGTTAAAAATTTTGTTAAAAAAAATAAAAGATTTTACACTAAAATTTTTAGAAAAACCTATATATATAAACTATATTTTCTTTTCATTTTTTTTATTTATCATTACTTTTTGTTCTACCTATCAAACATCCTTTTTATTTGCCTTTTATTCACTTCTACAAGCTTTAGCCCTTCTTATAGGGTGTATTTTCATTTTAAATAAAATTAAGTCTAGTTTCTTTAAAAAGTTTTTTATCGGCATGAGTTTTTTTGTTCTCCTCGCCTACATAGTAAATTTCATTTTAATAGGTTTGATAAATCAATCTCTGTTTTTTGGATTAAATATATTTTTATCAGGTGGTTTTGGAAATTTATTTGTGACTATCAGGGCTATTAATTTAAATTTAACTATGTACCTTGTAATAATTCTTGCTATCATAACACTGCCAATATTTGGTATATTTTTATATTATTTAACTAATAAACTTTGTTTGAAAAAAACTCTTTTCTTGAAAAAAAAGCATCTTTTTTCAGTTTTTATTTCAACAATAGTCTTGCTTTTTTTAATAGACGTAAGCTTAAAATTTAAAAATATCGATTGCATTTCTAAAAATCAAAAAAGATTACCTCTCGGTTTTACATTCGTATCACCTACAAAAAAACTAATAAATTTCAACTCCGCCCTAAAACCTATTAGAGATGAGAAAAAAATTTTAGAAGAAATAAATCAAAAAGAGCTTACCTTAGAGCACAAACCCAATATCTTTATTTTCATTACAGAAGCGCTCAGAAAAGATTATATCACTCAAGAAATAGCCCCAAATATTTATAATTTTTCTGAAGAAAATATCAATTTCCAGACTTCTTATTCAGCTGCAAATGCATCTATTCTCTCCTGGTACTCGATCTTCCATTCAAACCACTCTATTTACTGGTCAAAAGCTCAAAAAAAACTAGAGTTTGGCTCTCTTCCTTTAAATCTCTTAAAAAAAGCCGGCTACAAAATAAATTTAATGTCCTCTGCAGAACTTCAATACTTTAATTTAGATAAGTTAATTTTTGGTAAAAATCTTGAACTAATCGATAATTTAAATGATTTTTCTCATGCGTCTTCAAATCCATCTATTAGAGATAGCATGGCAATCGATGCTCTTTTAAAAGACTTAAATAGTAAGGATAAACAAAACTCTAATGTATTTATTGTATTTTTAGACTCTACTCATTCTGAATATAGTTGGAAAGATGATTTTAAACCCAAATTTTTGCCCTATGCAAAAAGTATAAATTATTTAAGCCTTTCTCATTTAAGAAACGATTTAGATCCGATTAAAAACAGATATAAAAATGCAATAAACTATGTAGATCATCTATTTAGTAAATTTTTAACAACTCTGAAAAATAATAACTTATATGATGATAGTTTAATTGTATTTACCGGCGATCATGGAGAAGAATTCTTTGAAGATGGAGCTCTATTTCATGGTTCTCATCTAAGCGATTATCAGCTTCAAATACCTATAATTTATAAGCTAATAAATAATGATAAAACTCCAGCTTATACAACATCCCATATCGATATATTTCCAACGATCCTTTCTCAAATTTTTCCAAATGAAAATTTTGATCACTTTTATGACGGAACATCCATTTTTAATGAGAATAGATCACCATATATTATCTCAGCAAAACAAAGAGGGAACTTCACTCCAAATGAACTCCTCATCACCAAAAATGACACTAGATTATACGGCAAAATAAATAACCCTAATAAAAATCTGAGATTTGAAGTAGATGCGTTTAAAAATATAAGTGAGGAAAATATTGAATCTGAGATTACAAAAGCCTTTGAAGATCTAATTAATTAAAAAACTCCTAATTTTCTTTTTCTTCTTAGATTATATGTAGATTGAACCCGCTTTTTATCATTACTACCGAAATCAATTATCCTTGTAACATCTTTTCTTAATGCGCCCAAAGGATTCTCAAAAAAATGCGATGTATCTCCTCCAATATTAAAAAAATTAACTTGTAATTCATTATTTTTAAATTTAATTTCTAAGTAATTTGTAGACTCTTTAGGAGCAAAAGTTTTACTACGCATCTTTTTAGCAAAACACTCTGCAATTCCTCCAATTTCTCCAGTAGAGCAAGAATGAAAAACAGTGGTTACAATTTGAGCTCCCTTAATTGGGTTTAATTTTTTAACATCTTCTATCTTCAAGATCAAATTACGAGTAAAGGTCATTTGTTTAGGAGATCCATGTCCTGCTAAATAAAGAAGATTACATTCATTTTTCTCAAGCAATTCTTTGATTTGCTCAAATGAAGTAGGATGCTTGAATTTTACTTTATTATAATATTTTTCTAAAGTTTTTACTATACCTATTCTTTTATGTATCGAAAAAGATCCATTCCAATCTTCGAGAGGAAAAAGCACTAAAACCTTTGGAAGTTTTAAAATATTTGAATCCGATGATTGCTCTTTTTTTTCTTTGTCTACTTCTAACAATCTTTTTAGTAATTTATTTGCATATGCAGAAATGCTCGATATACTCCCGTTATCGAATGGAATAATAATACTATCGCTTCGAGCTAACTGATCAATAATTTCAATTCTATATTCAGCAAGAGAGAGCATTGTCAAAGCACTCCGACCTATTTTATCTTGTAAATCTTTATCTGCACCATTCTCTAACAAAACTGAAAATGTTAATTTATGACCCTTTAGAGCAGCATACATTAAAGCTGTAAAACCTTTTTTAGTTTGGACATCTTTATCAGCTCCTTTATCACATAATACTGAAACTACTTTTCTATACCCCCCATTAGCTGCTACCATCATAGCTGTCTGACCGACTTCATTTCGAACATCTTTTTTTGTTCCCTTATCGCACAAAATTGAAACTATATCATCACGACCACCTACAGCTGCACACATTAAAGCTGTCATTCCATTTTTATCGTGTCCTTCTTTATCTACTTTTTTTTCGATTAATTTTAAGACAACATCTTTTAAGCCAACCCAAGCCCCATTCATCAATGGCGTCAATCCAAAACT
>JAAKFW010000240.1 GCA_011064905.1 Candidatus Anoxychlamydiales bacterium
TTTGCCTACTTTTGCTTAAAAAATCCAAAATAAAAAATCTAATTTTGAAAATTTATAATTAGAAACCAAGACCTAAGCTTAATTCAAATGAAGGTTTGTAAACCGTTCCTTTTGAATTAAAAGCTAAGGGTGTTGGCATATTAGCTCCAAGCTGAATAGAGCTTTGAAGTTTATTACCTAGTTTATAGTTATAACCAATAGATGCATTAGCAGCTAAACCTGTATATTCTTGAGTTCTCTCGATTACAATCTCATCTTTATCATTTTTTTTCTCTTGATCTACTTTGATACCATATAAACTACCACCTAAACCAAAATAAGCATTGTGTCTATTTGATGGTTTGTTATCCTGCAAGAAAGCTAGATATTGCACTTTAGGTAAAGTAAATGATTGAGCTTCATTTGACTCTTTATTTACTTTAGCGCCTGATACAGATATATCAACACCTTGCTTGTTTTCTCTATATTGCCATCCAGCCGAAACTCCTGGAGCAATAATATAAGAGTCATCAACCGGCATAGCAGATGATCCAAATCTTACATATGTTGTTTTATAAGAATTGTCCTTTTTTAAATACTTTTCTTTTTGATTTTGAGCACTTGCAACAGCAGTTGCGCTGATCATAAGACCAATTGCTATCTTCATTATGTTATTCATAGCTTCACCTTTTTGGGTTAATTAAAAAGTAATTAATTATATAAGTAATTTAAATTAAATCAATGAATTTCGTTATTAAAAATATAACTAGCATTATATTTATAATTTTATTTTTATAAATATTATAAAAATAAAAAAAACTAAAATATTAGAATATATAGATCTAGAAATATAGAAATTCTTCAAAGAATGAAAGAAACCTCAAAAACAAAAACTATTTGACCTTTTGAAGTCCAGGAACGCTAAGTTTAGTCTCCCAATCCTTTATAAAGTTTAAAAGATGAGCTTTACCGGGATGCTCATGAATAAACTCTAGGGTTTCTTTATTTCTTGTAAGATGAGCTATTTTAGCGAGCAAATGTAAATGTCTTTTATCATCTGAGGCAAATAAGAAAAATAGTGTTTTTACTTTTTCGCCATCTAAAGCACCATATTCTATTGGTTTATTTAAATAGACAACATTTACGACATCATAAGATTTAGGAATCAAAAAATCCCTAGTGTGAGGAACAGCAACCCCGTGATTTAAAGATGTAGGCATTAATTTTTCTCTATCTAATAAGAGATCTGTTAAAACGTTGGCATCTAAGGATAGATTTTTAGCAAAGATTTTAACAGCAGCTTTAATAACATCCTCTTTGGTTGTACCATGAATGTTATTTATAACAGTCCCTTTATATAAGGCTCTAAATAATGAAAAAGCCTGAGTTCCAATTTTTTTACCAACTATTTTTTTTGCTTTTTCACTTTTTAGATTGATAATATTTTCATTATCCACAACATCTAAAAGCTTTTCTTTTTGCATTTTTGATCTCATTACCCAATTTTCTATCTCGGACCTTGAAAATCTAATTTGATTATCTAATTTATAGCCGGGAATTTTTCCATCTTGAAACCATTTTTTAATGGTTGACTCAGGTTCATTTAAAAGTTCAGAAACATCTTTAATTGTTAAATCCATTTTTATGCCTTTTTGTACTAAATTTAGTATAAAATAAATATCATAAAAAATAAATCAATTGAAGATATTTTTTAAAAAAAATAAAAAATTAAAATTGAGAGAAATATTTTTTGATCTGCTCTTTTGAAGTAGCAGTTAAGAGATTTCTTCTTAAATAGTCATTTTTTATAGCAACAGTTAGCTTTGATAAAAGTTTTAGATATTCATTTTGTCTAGAGTCTGGACCTCCGATCATAAAAACTAATCGAATAGGTAAATTATCTATTGAAGGCCAATTTATTTTAGTCTCTTTTTGAATGCCAAATGCTATAAAAAAATCATCGAATGTGTTCATTTTAGCATGAGGAATAGCTACGCCCATACCGATTCCAGTAGAGATAATTTTCTCTCTTTCGATAATTTTTTTATAAAATTGATCTCTATTT
>JAAKFW010000241.1 GCA_011064905.1 Candidatus Anoxychlamydiales bacterium
TTATGAAAAACTCTTAGATCATATTAAAGCAGATTATGAATTTTTGAAAAATGAAGGACAATTTTTCCCTCATAAAAAAGATGTTTATAAAATGGGACTCGATGTTTATCCAATAAATATTCCAAACTTAACAGGTGGCTATGGTGCAGCTCATTGTATGACTTGCGTTTTAGAGAGGGGTTAAACACATGAAAGAAAAAATATTAATAGCTCTCGGTGGTAACGCTCTTTTGCAAGCTGGAGAAAAAGGCACAGATCAAGATCAACTAAAACATGTAAAAGAGACAGCTCATCACTTTTTAGATATAATAAAAGAGGGATATTTAATTTCTGTAACACATGGAAATGGTCCACAAGTAGGAGCGATACTTCTGCAAAATGAGATATCTAAAAAAACTATTCCACCAATGCCACTCGATATTTGTGGAGCCCAGTCTCAAGGATTTATTGGTTATATGATTCAAAGGCTTACCTATAATCAAATTTCAAAACAATCAGACGATATAAAAGTTGCTAGTATTTTAACTCAAGTTTTAGTTGATAAAGAAGATGAGGCTTTTAAAAACCCATCAAAGCCTGTTGGCCCTTACTATACAAAAGAAGAATCAGAGAATTTTAAAACAGAGAAAAATTGGACGATGATCGAACAAGTTGGAAAAGGATACAGAAGATGTGTGCCTTCTCCAGAACCTCTTGAAATAATCGAAGCTTTTAGCATAAAAACTCTCTTCGCTCAAAAAGTAATTGTTATCTCATGTGGAGGAGGGGGTATTCCAGTTATAAAAAATGATGATGGTACTTTAACTGGTGTAGAAGCTGTAATTGATAAGGATAAAACAGCAGCTGTTTTAGCAAAAACTATTGGAGCTGATATATTAATGATTATAACAGATGTTGAAAAAGCTTATATCAATTTTCATAAACCTGATCAAAAAGCTTTAGGAAATATTACTACTAAAGAGGCTAGAAAATATTTAGATGAAGGACAATTTGCTAAAGGTTCAATGGGACCTAAAATTGAAGCGGCTATTAGATTTGTAGAAAAAGGTGGAAAAAAATCGATTATAACTTCTTTAGAAAACGCACTTGTAGCTTTAAATGGAAAAACCGGAACAATTATTACTAGATGATTATTTAAATATTTTTTTACTTAATCAAAGTTTTGAAAGAAAATCGTTTATCATTTTTTTTGGCTATTAGAGAAATGCTTTAAACTCTAGAGCTTTTTTATATATAAATTACTTAAAAAAAAGATGCTGCCATTTGGATGAATCTGAAGTTTTTTTTAAAGAAATAACTATAGAAACCACGAAGCATTACCCATTCCTGGGGTTTTGATTATAAGTTAGTTAAGACAAGCGCTTAACTGTTTTTTTTGCAGAATACTAAATCTTTTTAAGCAATAATAGCTTTTTTAATGTATTGCTTTTTCTTAGAAAAAAATGTAAAATATATTAATTAAATTTAAATTAAGCTGAGGTTAAAATGCCTGAAATTAGTAGGTTTCTTGGAATGATAATAGCAATGTATTACAGGAACTCAATCCTCCTCATTTTCACGTAAGATACAATGAGTTTAAGGCTACAATATCAATAAACGACTTGTCTTTGTTGGAAGGTAAATTACCACCAAAAGTTATGGGATTGATAATAGAATGGGCCAGCATAAATCAAAAAGCTTTAATTGAAGATTGGGAACTTGCAAAAAAATCCCATCTCTGGAGTAAAAAATATTATTTGATGTAGTCGAAGTTAAAGTAATAGAAAATTATAAACTTTTCTTGCGTTTTGAAAATGATGTTCAAGGAGAAGTAGATATTACTAAAATTGTCCCTTTTAAAGGTATTTTTTCTAAATTAAAAGACAAAGAATATTTTGCAACCGTTTATGTAAATAAGGAGTTGGGTACTATTGTTTGGGATAATGGAGCTGATCTTTCTCCAAGTTATACACATCAGAGTTCAAGAATTGGGTAAAGGAGCGCCGATAGCCTGAAAACAGTCTCTTACTTTTCTTGAAAATTCCTGACCTAAAATTGATAGCG
>JAAKFW010000242.1 GCA_011064905.1 Candidatus Anoxychlamydiales bacterium
CGGATAAAAACCTGTGAGAGTCTTGTCCAATACCGGTTCTATAGAGAGGAAATTTATTATTCATAGTTTTTTTTAAGATGATTATACCATAAATAAGAATTTAAAATAACAAAAAAGTTTTCTATACCCATAGATATATTAATGACTTATCCACATTTTTTTTAATAAATTATAATCTGTCAATCTTTCAAAAAAGATCGGAGAATCCAGCATCGAAACAAGCAAAAGTAACTTTTAACCTATTGAAATTACCTTCGCAAATACATTTTCGGTGAGTTTTGAAAAAAATGATAAACCCCTCTACTGAAAACACAGATTTGCAACAATCAGTTTTTATAGCTAGTGTTTGAACTATTAATTGTGTAAATTCAATTGGGCAATAAACCCTTCCTTTAATTATATGAAATTTTGCTTGTTGATCTGAAGGCAAATCTTCATTAGCAAATTCTTTTGGGTTTCTAAGGTGCTTTTCCTCTATTTTTATTAATGATATGCTTGCCATAATTTTCCTATAATTTTTTTTAAAAAAAAGAAAGATAATAACCTCAAAAAACCAATAATTACAATCTTTATATTTATGTAATAGCAAAATTTTTAATCATAGCTTCTTTTCGATAAAGAGCATCAGAAAGCCAATCATTAAAATTATTAGAAAAATGATATCATTTATCGTAAAAAGATTATTATTTTGAAAATTTAAAAAACATCAGCTACAATTACAAAAAAATGAGTTTATTATGGATCTAGATTCTTTAAAGATTAAAGGTGGTATTGCTCTAAAGGGTAGAATAAAATCTCAAGGGGCAAAAAATGCTATGACAAAACTTCTTGTCGCCTCTTTAATCTCTGATAAAAAATGTATTTTTCATAATGTTCCAAATATTGGTGATGTTGAAATAACCGTAGATCTTTGCAAAGAAATCGGTATGGAAGTTTTGTGGGATAGAGAAAAACACATAATGGAAGTTCAAACAAAAGAGCTAAAAAATTTAAAAATTTCCCAGAGATTTTCAGGAGCTAATAGAATCCCTATTTTAATGATAGGAGCACTTCTTGGGAGAACTAATCAAGAAATTATTGTCCCAACTGTTGGTGGAGACGATCTAGGATCTAGACCTCTTGATTTTCATATGGCATCTTTAAAAAAGCTCGGTGCTACTCTTGGTTATAGAGAAGAGAAAGAAGAGGCTTCATATTTTGCAAAAGCAAATTTTGGTCTAAAAGGCACATTAATTACACTTGCATATCCATCAGTTGGAGCAACAGAAAATACTATTTTAGCAGCGATTAGAGCAAAAGGAAAAACCATTATAAAAAATGCTGCAATTGAGCCAGAGATTGTTGATCTTATTTTATTTTTACAAAAGCTTGGAGCTAATATTTTTATAGATACAGATAGAACAATCCATATAGAAGAATCTAATAAATTTTATGAAGTAGAGCACTATGTTATCCCTGATAGAAATGAAATTACATCCTACGCTTTAGCTACTATTGCAACAAAAGGAAGAATTTTTATTGAAGGTGCTGAGCATCTACATTTAATAACTTTTTTAAATAAACTAAGAGAAGTTCAGGCTGGGTTTAACATAAAAAAGGATGGTATTGAGTTTTTCTATGACAAAGAATTAAAGGGTAATCTTCATATTGAAACAGATGTCCATCCAGGGTTTATGACAGATTGGCAACAACCTTTTGTGGTACTACTCACTCAAACAAATGGATCTAGCGTTTTACATGAAACAGTCTATGAAAATAGATTTGGCTATATTAAAACCCTAAAAGAGATGGGAGCTGATATTGAGCTTTTCACAAAATGTTTAGGATCTAATAAATGTAGATTCAACTCATTGAATCATAAGCACTCTTTAGTAGTGAAGGGTCCAACCAATTTAATAGCTAAAGATATAAAAATCCCAGATCTTAGAGCTGGTTTTGCATATGTTATGGCAGCTTTGTTAGCAGATGGCATTACTACAATTGAGCAAAAAAGCTTTTTAGATAGGGGTTATGAAAATATCATTGAAAAGCTTCAATCTTT
>JAAKFW010000243.1 GCA_011064905.1 Candidatus Anoxychlamydiales bacterium
ACTCATGATTATATTATTCAAAGTAAAAAGAGCTCTTTTTTTAGTTTCTGTGGAGCTAACATACATTTAGATACTCCTCTTACAGATAGAGTAACCTTCGAAAAAAATATTCAAGCAATTATAGAGGATATATCACTTGCAAAGGGTTCGCATAGAGGAGAGAGACTCTCTGATATAAAACTAAAGACTTTAAAAGAAAATACTCTTAGGGCAACGACTATTCCAAAGAGAATATCTGAGGCATTTGAAAAGTATGATTATGATTTTTTAAATACGTTTTTAAAGTGTTATGACCCTCAAGAATTTTCAGAAAAATATTCTGATTTAGATCGTAAGTTGCAAGGGTTATTTGTGAAGATTATCGGTGGAGATGAAGCTTTAAAGATAATACAAGTTACTGATTTCACAGAAAGGCTAGAAAAAGCATTGGAAATTGTCGAGCGAAAAAAAAGTATTGAAAATATTCGAATTCCTATTGAAGAGAGCGAAGAACAATTTTATGATAAAATACAAAAACTTGAAGAAAAGCAAATTAGAGATACGTTTAGATATTTTCAATCTGAAAAGATGTTTGGAAAAGAAGGTTTTATTTTTTTTAATAATAAATCATTAAAACTGCCGGATTTATCTTCAATCGATGATGAAGGCAGAACTTTTTTAAAATGGTTTCGTGAACAAATAACTTCAGAAATAACTAAAGAAAAAGAATTAATAGATTTTATTTTGCCGTGTCTCTCTTTTAATGTTTTTCGAACAGCCCATGTTACTTTGCATAAGACATTTCCAAGCTTTTTTCAAACAAATTTAGATTCAACTAGATTGAAATTAGACTCAAGTAAACCAACTCGCTTTTTTATTAATAAAGTTGATAAAAAAACATATGAGATAGTTCAAGAGAAAAATTATAGTTTAATAACATATCTTGATGATAGTTCAAAACAAGATTGCGAAATTGGTAAAATAAATGTTGGATTATATTTTAAATTAAATGCAAAAAGAGAACTCATTTCCAAAGAGCTCTACATAAAAGATATAGTTTTTTTTGATAATATAGATCTACAAACAAGAATAGATATTCTAAAAAAAATGAAAATATCAGATAAGGCTGAAATTTAGCTTTTATCTAGAACTTTTATTTTCTAAAAGAAATTTGTAAAAAAAATTATAAAATTATTTAAATATATTATAAATTTCTTTATATTTACCGGACCAGGGAAACAACCTAAAATTTAACTGGGAGTTTATATGAAAAAAGTTATTTTGTTTTTTTTTATCCAAATAATTTCTGTCTCACTATTTTCTAATCCAATTCTAGAGTCTTTGGTATATAAAATCAGAGATCCAGATACAGATAAAAAAGAGTTTAGAGAGTATTTAGAAAAAATAGGGGAATATGTAGCAATTGATGTTGCTAAAGATCTAAACACAAAAAAACAAAATATTGAAACAGTTATGCAGGTGAAAGCTGAACATAACTTTGTTGATGAAGAGATCGTTTTAGTCACGATTTTAAGAGCAGGATTGCCTCTTTTTAATGGAGTCTTTAAAGTTTTTCCAGAAGCGGAAGCCGGTTTTTTTGCTATGCAAAGAAATGAAAAAACCCTAAAAGCATCTGTTGATTATGTTGCGCTTCCTCCAATAGATAATAAAACAGTTATTATTGCTGATACTATGCTAGCGACAGGCGGAAGTATGTTAGATGCAATAAAAATTGTTGAAAAAAGAAACCCAAAAAAAATAATTTTGATTAGTGCTATAGCAGCTCAAGAGGGGATTGATAATATTTTAAAACACAATCCAGATATTGAAATATATCCAGCATATGTAGATCCAATTTTAAATGAAGTTGGATATATAGTGCCGGGACTTGGAGATGCTGGAGATAGATGTTATGGTAATAAAATAACTGTATCCCACTAAAAAACAAATAAACTGAGAATTGTTTTTAGCTCTAAGATAAAAAAATGCTTAAAATGAAAAGTTGTTTTGTCTTAGAGCTTCATATAAAGCGATAGCAACAGTGTTTGATA
>JAAKFW010000244.1 GCA_011064905.1 Candidatus Anoxychlamydiales bacterium
GCTGAAACTACCCTTAAATTTTGATAGGGCTCATCTAGAGCATTTATTAAAAACTTGATAGATTTTTTAGAGCCTATATGGCCTATAGCCTCTAAGATTTGTATTTTCATGTTATAGTCAGCATTAATGTATGCTTCCTCTAAAGTAGTTATAACACTAGGATCCTTTCCAAAAAGAGCTAAGACTAAAGCTGCTTGAACTTTTACATCTGAGTCTTTCTCCTCTAAAAGATCTTTTATAATATTTAGAGCCTCTTCATCCCCTTCTTTTAAAAGGGTGGCTGATGCAAAACCTGTTATACCCCAACCTTTTTGCTTTAAAAAGCTTTTTATTGCATCACATGCCCTTGAATCTTCTACAACAGCTAACATTGATAAAAGTTGCAGGCGAGTCATTTTATCGATCGCTTCAGGATATCTAGGCATTTGATCAACGTGTCTTATATAACTGGGATATAAAATTTCAAAAAGAGGGTTTTTTCTGTTTTCCCACATTAATTTTTCATCATATTTTAAAAAAGAAAATAAAGTGTTTGAAGCCTCTTTGACTAACTTTCTCTCTCCAATTAACCCTATTGCAATATTTGCTTTCACAAAAATATCCGGATGTTTATCTAAAATGGTTTTTTTTAACCTTAAACATTTATTGGGCAATTTACCGAGTACTGCTGCTGCAAATCTTGCATTATCAATATCCGAATCGTAAAAATATTTCCTTAATTTTTTTTCACCAAAACTGTAGTTTTTTAAAATAGATATATAGCTAGCTGTAATAGATACCTCTGGAGAGGGATCATCAACTGCTTTGAAAAGAAGGTTTTTTAGATCCCTATCTTTTATTTCATTTAAAAAGTTTAGAGATATTGCATTTAAAGCAGCTATTCTAACATCAGATATAGGATCTTCTGTAAGCTTAATTATTAGATCTTTAGCCTCTTTTACATCAAAATAACCAGTTAGATCACAAGATAGTTTTCTAAGACCTGCTTTTTTACTATCTGCTAGACTTTTAATCTCCTCAAAATCGATGTTTTCCATAATATTTACTAAAGAAGAAATTGCAACTTCTTTTTCCTCAAAGGTAGCTTTTTCATTTGCTATAATCTCTTTAAGCTCACTTTCCCTTTCAAATACCTTCATTTTACCAATAGCCTTAATAACCTCTAATCTAACAAGCCAGAGTTTTTCATTTAAAAATAGGTTATTTACCGTCTCTTTTAGAGGCTTATCCATGTAAGAGGAAGATAATTGTAAAGACACACTTCTAATAATAGCATTTGAATCCTTCATGGAATTATTTAAGATTTTTATAGCTCTTACATCTTGAGTTAGATGCACTCCTATCAAGGTAGTTAATCTTGTCGTATACTGCGTAGATTTTGATGCTTTATTTAAGATTGCCCAAGAGATATTTTCAATAGTATCAAAATTTAGATTCTCATAATCATCTTCTTTAAAGCTTTTTAGCTCTTTTATTGCTTTTAGCTCCTCTCCATTTAGAGCTAAACACTCTATATATTTTAATTTTAATTTATTAGAAGCGCTATTTTTATCAAAACTCAACTTTGCATCATCCAAAGCTGATGAAAAATCTTCTATAAGTATATGAGAATTAATTCTTTCGAGCTGAGAGTTTTCTCCAGCAAATATGCAAGGCATTAATAATAAAGCTACTACAAAAAAATGCTTCATAATACTCATTCGTTTTAAATCAATATAACCAAATACTAAAACATCTCAAAGGAAAAATTTCATTTTATCTTCTTCATTAAGAATGCGTTAAGGAGATTGGCTGCAATTAAGCTTTATATAGAACAAAAAATATTAGTTTATTCCGAATGTTTTTCTCTATTTATATTACTAAGCATCATATGGTTAAATGTTTAATTTAAAATTAATAAAATCTTTATGCAACTACTTAATTAGCAAACGTTTAAAACGGTAAAATAAATCAATAAAAATTGACAATTATATAGTGATATGTTATTATAATAATGAGGTTAATTATAAGAAAAA
>JAAKFW010000245.1 GCA_011064905.1 Candidatus Anoxychlamydiales bacterium
ATCTCAATTACATGAAATAAATCACATAACAAGACTTGGGCCTCATCTCTCTTTAAAAACTGCTCCGAGAATCGAGCGTATGCAAGAACATTTTTTAGCTATACAGGAAACTAAATGTAAAGACTTTTTAAAAGTTTGGCAAAAGATTGTTACTGATATAGGAGATTCATCTCTTGTTATTCCTGTAGAGGCTCAATTTGAAGAAAATCCAAATAAATTAGATGATAAGTTTGCGAAATGGATTAATGATAATGCTGCCGCATTATCTTCATATGCTGTATTAAAACTTCAACAATTAAATCTAAATTATCTGCCTACATCTATTGGAAATTTAATTAGGTTAACGTTTCTTTTCATCGATGATAACAACTTACAATTACTACCTAAATCAATTGGAAAGTTAACCAACTTGACGGCCCTTTTTGCCGAAAACAATAAATTCCAATCTATACCGAAATCTTTTGACAATTTAGTCAATTTAGCATTCATTGATCTGTGTAATAACCCTCTTCTCAAATCAATACCTGATGGTTTGCTTAGCCGTTTCCCTGAGCTAAGGAGTAATTTGCTGCTTGATGAATCTACTCATTCTTTCTCCGGCAGCTCTCTTGCTACAACTGCCTATAATGCCACTACTATCAGAGTTGCAGCTGTTGCGATTGTTATATTAGCGGTTTTAATCAGATCCTATTATTGAGGATTCCTTATAAAATTTTAATAAATTATAGCCTATCTATTTGCTAGATAGGCTATAGAATTATTTTGTTTCTTCTTGATTAAAATAGTTGTTATAACTGTGGTATAGAATAGAAAAAACTCCAACTGATATTGCTTTAGTGTTTCCTCCTCTAAACATAGCAGATGTTGCTCTTGTAATAGAGTTTTTATTCAATGGCAAAAAAAATGAAGAAAGTTTTATTTTCTTTTGTAAAAGAGTTAAAGCTGTATCGCAAGGATGTCCAGCTATACTCCCAACATATCCTGATATAAAATAAGCTAATTTTTCAGTAATTTTTGTATCGTTATATTCTTTCATCTTTTTTGCAAGAGGCTTACTAAATCCTAAGGAAGCTATAAAACCAGTCTCTCTAGCAGATGTAGCTACAACTTTCGAAAGAGTGATTGCTCTTAGAGATTTAAAAAAGGAGTTTCCTAGGGTTTGATCATTAAATGCTATTAAAAATGGAGAGGATACGACTCCAATAAAGCCTGAGCTAACAAGCGTTGATAAAAAACTTCCTTTTTTTTGAGGATTTTTGAAAAATCTAGAATTTTCAATATATTTTTGACACTTTTCTTGTCCAATCATTTGAGCGCCAACAGCTGCTCCAAGTTTGGGAGAAGCTTTAATTCCTTCTAAAGTGAGCTTATACTTTGAGGTAATTTAGCAGGCGCTCTTAGTGTTATTCTAGGTTTTTTTTCACCTATTTGCAAAGCACTTTTGGCGATAAAGCCATAAACCGTGGGCATTATAGCAAGGCCAGCTGAAATGGGCTGAGAGCCATTTATAGTTAAATTTTTAAACTTACTATCACTAGGTCCTTTAAATGGATTATAGGATGATAGATAATTCTTAATTGATGATGTAGAAGACATAATATATTTCCTTTTTTTAATTTTCTAAGTTAATTAATGATACTGATAGGAACAAATATATTTATTGCGCCTTAGCGCAGCACATAAAGAGATAAGATATTGACTAGTTTTGATGAAATAAAAATGGTTTCAAAATCACTTTGAAAGTGGTTTTGAAATGATTCTATAAAGATATTTTGAGATATTTTCTTTTTCATGGTCAAAATTCTACAAGTTTTCAACATTTAAATCAAAAAAAAAGAGAAGAATTAAATATTAAGCAAAGAACTGCAAGCTGGCTAATTTACGGCAGGCTTATTTACTTTTTTAGCTTTAACAATATATCCTTGTTTTAGCTCAGCTTTATAAACTAGCCAAAGCCCAACGATTATCACACATGTAGATCCAAGTATTAGTGGAGACGGTGGAGT
>JAAKFW010000246.1 GCA_011064905.1 Candidatus Anoxychlamydiales bacterium
ATTGCAGACATACTGGAGAATGCCTTTATGGACATTATGTCAAAAATTAGGAAAAAAGCTAAAACAGAAGAATTTGACTATCTTTTTTTGATGGACTGCTTATCTACATATAAACAACCTAAAGATAAACTTTCCAAACTAATAAAAGCTAATAAATTGATTCGCGTAAAAAAAGGCATTTATGTATTTGGAAAAGAGTATCAACAAAGATCTTATAGCCTTGAAGTTCTTGCTAATCTTATCTATGGTCCATCATATGTATCATTTGAATATGCGCTTTCATATTATAACCTTATACCAGAAAAAGTTGTTCGAATTACAAGTACTTGTTGTAAAAAAATTAAGAATTTCTCTACTCCTGTTGGTGATTTTATTTATTATTATATTGCTCCAAAAAAATTTCCTTCAGGAATTAAATTAGAATCAGTTGATAAAAACACAAATTTTCTTATCGCAACAAAAGAAAAAGCTCTTGCAGATTATATTGCTAGAATCAAACCCTTTGAAAATAAAAAAGCTCTTTTTGATTATTTAATAGAAGGCATGAGAATTGATCAAAATGAATTGTTTAGTTTTAAAAGAGTCTTAGTTCAAGAAATTTCTGAAAATTATAAAAACAAAAATGTGGAATTGTTATGCAACCTCCTAAAAAAATAAAAGCTTCTGAAGCTATTTTGCAAATGTTAAAGCGTTATGAACTCTTTAGCTTACAAGATTACAAAAATGCTATAAAAGAAATTGTCCAAGAAATCGCTCTATTAGGGTTATGGAGAGCTAAATTTTTCGATAAAGCCGCTTTTTATGGTGGAACTGCGCTAAGAATTCTTCATCAATTAGATAGATTTTCTGAAGATTTAGATTTTTCACTTTTAAAGCCTGATTTAAATTTTGATCTAAAAAATTATGAAAAAGCTATTCAAACAGAACTTCAAAGTTTTGGGTTTTCTGCAAGTGTGAAGAAAAAGGAAAAAACAAAACATAGCGCAATTGATTCAGCTTTTATTAAAATAAATACAATTCAGCACCTACTTTTAATAGGATTACCTAAAGGAATTAATAAAAATATTCATCCTGGAGAAATCATTAAAATTCGTTTTGAAGTAGATACTTCACCTCCATCAGATGGTGCAACAACGGAAAATACTCTATTATTATTACCATATCCTTTTTCTATTAAAACATTTCGCAAAGAAGATTTATTTGCAGGCAAAGTCCATGCCACACTTTGTCGAGAATGGAAAGGAAGAGTTAAAGGAAGGGACTGGTATGACTTAGTATGGTTTGTTTCAAGAAACATTTCATTAAATCTTAACTATCTTGAGCAAAGAATGCGCCAAAGTGGATATTGGAATAATAAACAAAAATTAACTAAAGTAGATCTTATCAAACTATTTGATAAAAAAATTATGGATTTAGATATTAAATCAGCCAAAAATGATATCATAAATTTCATTAAAGATTCTTCTCAAATTAACCTTTGGTCTAAAGATTTTTTTAAAGAAATAATTAGAAGAATAAAAACTATATAAAAAAAAGATTTGTCATCAATGTAAATTACTGAATTTTTTAGAGGTTAAATTCTTCTCTAAAAAAATATAAACTTGTATTTTAATGTTGATTTTTGTAACCCTTTTAGTTACAATAGAAAAAGAGTCAGTTGAATGCCGATAAAAACTTTCAAGAACAAAGGACTTCAGAGATTTTTTAAAACAGGGTCTAAAGCTAAAATTAAACCTTCTCATGCAAAATAACTAGCTTTAATACTAGATCGACTAAATACCTCTTGTAAAGTACAAGATATGAATTATCCGGGTTCTAATTTCCATGGTTTGAAGGGAAAACTGAAAGGTTTTTATTCAGTACATGTCTCTGGCAATTGGGTTGTTATTTTTCATTTTAAGGGTAACAATGTTTATGATGTTGATTATTTAGATTATCATTAATGAGGTAAATTATTATGGTTAGAAAAAGAAAACCTACCCATCCTGGAATAATACT
>JAAKFW010000247.1 GCA_011064905.1 Candidatus Anoxychlamydiales bacterium
TAGTAATTAAGCTTTTAAACCACCAAGTCTCTAAAGGTTAGAGTTCTATGAATAAAACAGCGAGAAGGACTTGTGTGCACAAGTCAATGAGCTTGTTGCTTGCAGTTGCTAAAGAGTAGAGAAGATTTGATCAGATTAGAAGCTTATTTTGTAAATAGCTAAGTATAAACAGTATAGAAAAATGCGGTTAGTGCCATCATTAAAAAATCTTACTATATTTTATCTTGACTAATCTCTTGTTTTGGTCCAATATTACGGATATAGATAAAAATGTCAGAGCTTTTGTACCATGAAGAAAAAATCAAAACTTGACCTTGCTATAGAAATCTTTCGAAAAGCAGGTGGAATTTTAACAATGTCCGAAGCATTAAAATTAAAAATACATAGGCGTGAACTTTATTTACTTCGAGATAAGGGACAATTAGACCTCATTTGCAGAGGTTTATATAGACTTAAAAATATGCCAGAGCTTTCTTTGCCTGATTTTATTCCGGTATCAAAAAAAATTCATAAAGGAGTCATTTGTTTAATTTCTGCATTGGCTTTTCATGAAATTACCACACAGATTCCTCATTTTGTTTATGTAGCTTTACCACAAGATGCTCATAAACCAGTAATTTCTTATCCACCCATGCGTTTTTTTTGGTATTCTAATAAACTTCTAACAATGGGTGTTGAAATCCATAAAATTGATGGTTGTAATATCAAAATTTTTGACATAGAAAAAACTCTAATTGATTGTGTTAAATTTAGAAATAAGATTGGAATGGATGTTGTTTTAGAAGCCTTGAAAATGTATTGGAGAGAGAAAAAAACAAATATAGACAAGCTAATGGAATATGCTAAGGTATTTCGTGTGGAAAATTTTTTAAAACCCATCATGGAGACAATCGTTAGTGGATAATATTATTAATCAACTTAAAAAGAATCTTGATGAATCCATTTACCAAAAATTGAAAAATCTATCAAAGTCTAGAAAGAGACCTTACGATGAGATCCTTCGATATTATGCAATTGAGAGATTTTTTCTTAAAGGTGGGTTAATGCTGAAAGTGTGGGATTCCATGGATCATCGAGCTACTATGGATATTGATTTGCTGGCCCGGACTTCCAATCAGATTAAGAATATAAAGCATATTATTACTGATGTAGGAGCTATTTGCTGTGAGGAAGACGCAATAAATTTTTGATATGCAAAAAATGATCTTAAAAAACACACAAACTGCAGGAGATTATAATGGGATAAGAGCTAGTTTTTCAGCTTTATTATTTAAAGCTAAAGTGCCTATTCTTATTGATATTGGATTTAGTGATGAAATCATTCCTTCTCCACAAAAAAATCTTTACCCCACTTTATTAGAAATGCCAAAACCCAGATTATTGGGTTATACTTTTGAAACTGTTATTGCTGAGAAATTGGAATCAATTGTCAAATTAGCTTTGGTTAATACTCGATTTAAGGATTTTTATGATATTTGGTTTCTATTACATCAGCATGAAATAGATCAAAATAAGTTAACCGTAGCTATAAAAAAAGTATTTGCAAACAGAAAGACAATCTTTAAATATCCCGTTGCTTTTACAAGTGCTTTTTACGAATCTCAAGAGGTGAAACAGCGTTGGTCTAGTTTTTTATCTACAATAGGCAGAAATCAGATTGATTTAAAAAATGTTATTGAGGACATTTTAACAAAACTTAAACTTTTTAAATCTGATCTTATTGGGTAAACTATAAAAATATGGGGCAGGCAGGACTTGAATCCGCGAAGAGCGGATTATGAGGGCGGGGGATTGCCCATTTCTCCAATATCAACCAATCGCTATGAGTATAATAATAAAGTAGATATGCTTAAAAGTATATTGGATTGTACTGGATAATGTGGGTTAAATAGGTAACTCACTGCAACGTTTCTGCACCATTAGCATGTATTATGTTTTGAGAAGAGATTTTAAATCAAAAGTTTTTTTTGTGAGATAATAAATAAT